>DASTET010001042.1:0-8110 GCA_035709445.1 Blastocatellia bacterium
AAGGAAGCGTCGAAGCAAGCCGACCAGATGGCCGATGATCTGCTCGAAGGCTTGAGGAGAGCGGTCAGAAACAAGCCGCAGAGATACAACAAGCTCCTCGATGTGGTGTGGAACTGTTACTTCAACCCGTCGTGGCCTACGCAGACAGACATCGCCAGATCGATGAGGATTTCAGCCTCGCTCGTGAGCCACTATCGAAAGATATTCGATAACTGCATACAGAGCTTGAACCTCAACGTCGAGGAGCTAAGGCTGCTCAACAGTGCGTTCGGCGAGCGTCTGAAGACTGTAGTCAAAAACAGCCCGGCAGCTTTCCATACCATAAAAGATGACTCTCCGGAGTGTGGCCATCTTTATCCGCTACCGGGTAAGTCTCTGGCGGCTGCCGCTGCGGCAGGCTGGCGGAGATGATAGCAGACAGAGCCAGCCGCGTTTATCGAATTCGTTTCGGTGAGCGCGGCTGGCCCTGTCTCGTCACCCTTGATGCTTGAACATTTCGCCGATCCGAAGTATTTCGGCCTCTGCTTGTCTGAGAGGAATGTGATGTCGGCAGTCACCGAGACGAACAAGACCGTTTTACATTCGCCGCCCCTCGCCGAATGCACCGACACCCAGGCCGAGTATCCGAGGGATTCCTGCATACATCAGTTGTTCGAAGCTCAGGTCGAGCGAACGCCTCATAAGATTGCCGTCGTCTTTGAAGACAGCCGCCTCACCTATAGCGAGCTAAACGCCCGCTCAAACCGGCTCGCTCATCATCTGCGGAGGCTCGGGGTCGGGCCTGAATCGCTCGTCGCCGTATTCCTGGACCGCTCGCCCGACATGATCGTCGCCCTGCTCGGCATTCTCAAAGCGGGCGGCGCTTATGTCCCGCTCGATCCGTCGTACCCGAAAGACCGCCTCGCTTTCATGATGGAAGACGCTCAGATAACCGCGCTCGTCACTGAGCGTCGGCTCTTTGAAGAGTTGCCCGCTCACACGTCGCAGGTAGTATGCGTGGATGCGATTTCGGAAACGGCCTCTCAAGATGATGACGAGAACAGTGATTGCCGGGCGACCGCCGAAGACCTCGCTTATGTCATCTACACGTCAGGCTCTACGGGCAGGCCCAAAGGCGTGCAGGTCCTCCACCGCGCAGTGGTCAACTTCCTGTTCTCGATGCAGCGCCGTCCGGGGCTCACGGATGAAGACATACTGCTATCGACGACCACGATCTCATTCGACATTGCCGCACTTGAAATCTTTCTGCCGCTTATTACGGGGGCCTGCGTTGTGGTAGTAAGCCGCGATGTGGCTACTGACGGGACGCAACTGGCTGCGGAGATCGCGCGCTCCCGCGCTACGATTTTGCAGGCGACCCCGGCGACCTGGCGGTTGCTGCTCGGGGCCGGATGGGAAGGTGATCGAAAGCTTCGCATGCTTTGCGGCGGCGAGGCGCTGCCGCCGGACCTTGCCGCCCGGCTGTTGGAGCGCGGCGGCTGCCTGTGGAATCTCTACGGGCCGACGGAGACCACCATCTGGTCGAGCCTTTATCAGGTGAAGCCGGGAGATGAAAAGATCCTCATAGGCCGACCCATTGCCAATACTCAAATCTACCTGCTCGATGAGGAGCTCAAGCCTGTCCCTGTCGGGACGCCGGGCGAGCTGTACATAGGAGGCGACGGGCTTGCGAGAGGTTATCTCAACCGCCCGGAGCTTACTGCCGAGAAGTTCATAAAGAACCCAATTAGCGATGAGCCGGGCTCTCGCCTCTACAGAACGGGCGACCTCGCGCAGCGAATGCCGGACGGCCAGATCGAATGTCTGGGCCGCATCGACCACCAGGTGAAGATTCGCGGCTTTCGCATAGAGCTTGGAGAGATCGAAGCGGCTTTAAGGGAACACGCCTCGGTCAGAGAAAGCGTGGTCGTGGCCAGAGAAGATGCGCCGGGCGACAAGCGGCTTGTGGCTTATGTCGTTCTCGACAGTAGAGCGCCGGAACTCGACAGTGCGACTCGCGCGGGCGAGATGAGAAATCTGCTGAGCGCGCGGCTGCCCGACTATATGATCCCTTCGGCCTTCGTAGCGATTGACAGGCTGCCGCTCACGCCAAACGGCAAGATCGACCGCAACGCGCTGCTTGCTCCCGACCGGATGAGGCCCGAGGGGCGCCAGCCTTTGATCGCTCCTCGCGATCCGCTCGAGCATCAGCTTGTACAGATATGGGAAGATGTGCTGGAAGTTCGCCCCATAGGGGTAAGGGACAACTTCTTCGAGCTTGGCGGCCACTCGCTGCTCGCCGCACAGATGATGAACGAAGTCGAGCAGGCGTGCGGCAAGAGACTCGCTCTCGATAAGCTGTACAGGGAGGCGACGATTGAGGCGCTTGCGAGCCTGCTTCTCGAAGGCGAGCAGCAGGCGAGGCAATCGCCTATAGTGGAGATCAGGGCGGGCGGTTCCAGGCAGCCGTTCTTCTTCCTGCACGGCGACCACAGCGGCGGCGGATTCTACTGCTTGAATCTGGCGCGGCGGCTCGAAAGCGACCAGCCCTTTTATGTGCTTCCTCCGCACGGGACCGACGGAGGGCGCATCCCGCCGTCGATAGAAGGGATGGCCGCGTGCAGGCTCAGGACGCTGCGCGAGCTTCAACCGCGCGGCCCTTATCTGCTGGGAGGTTTCTGCAACGGCGCTCTTGTGGCGTTCGAGATGGCGCGGCAGCTTGAAAGAGAAGGAGAGCGAGTCGACCTGCTCGCCCTTGTATATGTATCGGCGACCAATACCCGCCTGGGAGCCGTTCAAACCGTTGTTCGAAGGCTTAGCAGTCTGTTCGGGGTCGAGCCCGAAAAACAGTTGGAGCACTTCCTGTATTTGCGGTCCCGCATCGTGCGCTCGAAGAGGGCCTTGACCCGTTACAAGTCGCGTCTGACCGAGTTATGGCGCGCGGAGGCTGACGTGCAGCTCGCATTCATTCAGAGCAAGGCAAAGCGCCTGATGGAGAAGAAGGGTCGCAGCCTTTCGGCGCGGCGCGGCAGCGCAGACGTTGCGGGCAGGGACAAGGCCACAGTCTCGAATCAAAATGGGGCAGGCGCCAAGATGGCGACCCGCTGGGACATAACGGCAGACTACAGCAGGCTTATGCATGGTTACGTTCCCCGGCGGTATAAAGGGCGCATCACTCTCTTCTGGCCCGAAGAAGTGGCCCGGTTTCCCGGCGATCCGACCATGGGCTGGCGCAAAGTGGCCGCGGGCGGAGTTGAGGTCTATCCGATAGCTGGCAGGCACCTGACCTGTATAACGAGACACGTGGATGTGCTCGCCGACCGCTTGAACGCATGCCTGCAAAAAGTGCAGTCCGGTCTTTGATGAAGCGTTTAGCGAAGAGTTACTGGACGGTTTTTTGACACTCTTACGGCCCCTGCTTTGCAAGCATCAATAAGCGGGCGCTTGCTAACAATCGCCAAAAGGAGATCAACAATGGCAAGTCAAACTGATCCGGTATGTGGAATGCAGGTGGATGAGAAGAACGCCGCGGGGCGGTCTAACTTTCAGGGGCAGGAATACCTTTTCTGTTCACAGGGCTGCAAGAACAAGTTCGATCAGAACCCGCAGCAGTTTGCATCACAATCCGGCCAGGCCCAGCGAGGCGGCCAGAACCGGTAACAGCAAATAGTAAAGACAGCAGGGGATGCAGAGGAACGATCGGGCAAGCCCTCTTAAACCTCTGCGCCCCTGCGATGGCTGGCCGGCGCCTTGCCTTCAATCGAAGCTCAAGCCTCTTTCGCACGTACCCTCTCCAGCCCGATGAGTCATAGGCTTCCTTTTATCCAGGCAAATAGCGGCGACGAGTCGCCGCACTCCAAAGCCGTCGCCGCTCTGCACCGACTTTGCAACAGCCCTGCCTGCCGAGCAAACTCGCTTTTAAATTCGAGACGGCTGGTTAATAATAATGACGGACAGCTTGTTTGGCGGAGGTCGCATATGAGGTGGAGAGGGCGGCAGGGAAGCGCGAATGTAGAAGACAGGCGAGGAATGTCAGGCAGGGGCATAGCGGTAGGCGGCGGGATCGGGAGCGTATTGCTCGTACTGCTCGCGCTGATCTTCGGGGTCGACCCGAGCGGGCTCCTCCCACAGGAGGACCCCGGTTCGAGCGGGGGCGCCCCTGCGACACGAGAGGTCAACCCCGCCGAGGAAGAGTTGAAGCAATTCACAACCGTCGTGCTGAAGGATACCGAAGACGTGTGGAACGAGCTCTTCCGCTCGAACTTCAGAAGGGACTACACCGAGCCGACGCTTGTGTTGTTTACCGGGAGCGACCGGTCGGCGTGCGGTTTCGCCTCCGCCGCTACCGGCCCCTTCTATTGCCCGGCGGACCAGAAGGTCTATATCGATTTGCAGTTCTTTGATGAGCTTGCGAGGCGGTTCCGGGCGGCGGGCGATTTCGCGCAGGCTTACGTGATAGCCCACGAGGTTGGCCATCACGTACAGAATCAGGTGGGAGTGCTCGGCGAAGTCCATTCAAGGAGGGGCCGGGTGAGCGAAGAGGAGTTCAACCGCCTATCGGTCAGGCTCGAGCTTCAGGCAGACTTTCTCGCAGGCGTATGGGCGCACCACGCGCATAGGAGCAGGAACATACTCGAACCGGGCGACCTCGAAGAGGCGCTCGGGGCGGCCAATGCCATAGGGGATGACAGACTGCAAAGGCAGGCGCAAGGGTACGTGGTCCCGGACTCATTCACCCACGGCACATCCGAGCAGCGGGCCCGCTGGTTTCGGCTCGGCTTCGAGACGGGCGACGTGTCGCGGATGATGGAGGCATTCAAAGTAAGCTACGACAGACTCTGAAAATATCACTTATAGGATGGACAGGATTAACAGGATTCAATTCTTATGTGAATCAGGTTAATCCTGTCTTTTCTTTATCTAGCAGCCTGCGCCGCTCACTCTCGTCTGTTACCTTATCGAGCGTTGGGTAGAGAATGTTCTGCTCGCGCAGGTCATGATGCTCTACGAGGTGCTTGAACATCGCCTGATGGTCGAACAACGCAATGATCTCTCTCTTGAGATCGCGCGGGTCGCTTCTCAATTCTTCAAGCTTCTCTCGAAACCGCGCCAAAAATTCCAGCATCCTCTTATGCTCGCCGGTGAAGAAGACCTCCGGGCCTCCCTCTATCCGGCCCGCCCGCGCATAGACGGGTAAAAGAACCTCTTCTTCATACCGCATGTGAGGCCGAATCTCGCGCTCGAACTCATCGAGCCGTTCGAGCGCAAGCGCAACGTCGAGCGCAAGCAGCGCCTCCTGGTGCAGGTAGAACAGCTCGTCCAGCCGCTTGTGCACGTCGAGCAGAGACAGGAAGCTTTGCGACTCTTCAACAGGAGCCGCCATCTCTAATACAGGCGATTTCATAATGAGAGATGGTATATGAGGTTCTCGATAGCGACTATGACTTATGTCACGTCGAGTCTCAGATCAGGCCGGCGTGCTCGGCCCGTCGTATCGCTTCGAGCCGGGTGTGGGCGTCGAGCTTGCGCAGGATATGCTGGATATGATTGTTGACGGTCGTGCGAGAGATATGGAGCTCGGCGGCAATGCCCGCCGTGGTCGCCCCCTTCGCCAGCAGGCGAAGGACTTCCATCTCTCTTTCCGAAAGCTCCGTGTCGCGAGACGGCGCGCGCGTCGATGATATGAGGGTGGTTGCCTGTTCTGCGGGTAGACCTGTCTCCACCATAACGAAATCGCGCACGAGCACTTCGAGCCGCTTGCGGACATCTACCATGCGGACTATGTGGATCGAATAAGGGATTGTCGATGTAGCTTCGTCCGCAATCAGGATGCTGACGTTGCACCACTTTCGGCCCTGAGTGGTCTGGACCTGTAGATCGAAGTTCCTTACCGGGTGGTGGCGTCGAACCGATTGCTGGACGGTGCAGTCGCGCGAGCAGACGACGCCGCACTCGTCCGTCCCCTGAAGAATCTCGCCGCAGAGCATGCCCGTCGCCTCTTCCGCCCGAAGCCCGAATATGCTTTCGGCAGCCGCGTTCCAGGCCACGACCCGGCCCGACCCGTCGACTGCAAATGCGCAATCACTCGTGTTGTCGACCAGATTCTGTATCTCCCGGAGCCTCATATTAACAAACCGATCAGAAAAATGATGTGTTCTGATTATTGTCCAGAAAGGCCCGAAAAGCAATCATAAGGGACAAAGATATAACTTAGTAATAAAGGAGCGAGATGATCTTCTCAAAGACCACAGGATACGGGATAAGGG
Organism: Blastocatellia bacterium; assembly: GCA_035709445.1. Taxonomy (GTDB): domain Bacteria; phylum Acidobacteriota; class Blastocatellia; order UBA7656; family UBA7656; genus DASTET01. The sequence continues at coordinate 6,246 of DASTET010001042.1, forward strand.
CGCTGGCCTACCTTGCCCGCCAGCCCGAGCCGGGTCTTTGCGGACTACAGCAGATAGCCGAAGACGAGAAGATACCGCCGGTCTATCTCCGCAAAGTGATGGGCGAGCTTCGCCGACATCGCCTTCTGCGCTCGGTCAAGGGTATTCACGGCGGGTATGAGCTGGCCCGACCGCCCCAGAACATTACCCTCTGGGAAGTATTCAGGGTCCTTGAGCCGGACCCCTATCTCGACGGGTGCATACTCGGTCGCGGCATGTGTAATAACGAGATTTCGTGCGCTCTCCACGAAGAATGGCAGAGACTGCGCAAAGAGATTGTCAGAATGCTTCAGAGCAAAACGATCTCGGAGGTCGCCTCCGCGCCTTCTGCCTGCAAGCTCATCGATGTGGCGCAACTGATCTGATCGGAGCGGCTTTATGTTTAAGACGGCAATGGGATTAATAAACATAAGATTCTCAACCGCAGAGTACGCAGAGGTACGCAGAGGAATAATATATCCTCTGCATTCCTCTGCGTACTCTGCGGTAAGTCGTGTTCTATCTGGCGCGCTGTTCGTCGTGTTGCTATCGATGCCATCGGCGCTCGCGCAATCTACGGGCGCGACCGTTTTTGAAAAGAGCTGTTATAGCTGTCACAACATCGGCGGCGGCGATAAAAAAGGGCCTGATCTGAAAGGCGTCACCACGCGCCGCACGAGGGACTGGCTGCACGAGTTCATCGAGACGCCCGCCGCTATAAACCGAAGCGGCGACCCTGCGGCCAGAGAGCTCTTCAATAAATACGCGCCAGAGGTGATGCCCGACCAGGCGCTCACTCCAGATCAGATAGATGCGATTCTCGCGCTGATCGAGGACCTCTCGAATAAGAACGAGACGTTCGTACCCGCAGGAGCAAAGCTCAGCCGCGCCATCGCGCCTTCGGACATCGAGGCAGGCTACAGGCTCTTTACCGGGAGGGACGGTTTGACAGGCGGCGGCGCTTCCTGCATCTCGTGCCACAGCGTAAACGCGGCGGGCCGTCTCGGCGGCGGCACGCTCGGCCCTGACCTTACGGCGGTCAATACCAAATATAAAGACGCGGAGCTTATATCGATCTTGCAGAACCCCAACTTTCCCGTGATGAAGAGCGTCTTTGGCGCGCGCCCGCTCACCGACGAAGAGATAGTCCGTCTCTTCGCATATTTTCAGAATGCGAAGCTCGCACACCCGGCTGCGCAGGCACGGCCCGGAGCCGTATGGATCGACCCCTGGTTTGTGATCATCGGATCGATAACGCTTCTGCTCGCGATGTTCGCGCTAAATCGCGCCTGGAAGAACCGGCTCCGTGGCGTGCGCGAAGAGCTGGTGCGGAGGAATAGACAGTGAACTGGATTAAAGACCTCATAAGCCCTGAAACCCGCTCCTGGGAAGAGTTCTACCGCAACCGCTGGCAGCACGACCGGGTAATACGCAGCACGCACGGCGTCAACTGCACCGGCGGATGTAGCTGGAACATCTATGTCAAGCAGGGGATCGTCACCTGGGAGATGCAGGCGACCGATTACCCGCTGCTCGAAGACGGGCTGCCGCCCTACGAGCCGCGCGGGTGCCAGCGAGGCATCTCTTATTCGTGGTATCTCTACAGCCCCATCCGCGTGAAGTACCCTTACATTCGCGGGGCATTGCTCGACCTCTGGCGCGAGGCTCGCAGAGAGCACGACGACCCGGTTGAGGCATGGCGGTCGATAGTGGGCGACGAAGAATCGCGCGCCCGCTATCAGCGAGCGCGGGGCAAGGGCGGGTTTCGTCGCGGCAACTGGGACGAGCTGCTTGAGCTTATTGCCGCCTCGGTCATTCACACGATCAAAAAGCATGGCTCGGACCGC
>DASTET010001043.1:0-3695 GCA_035709445.1 Blastocatellia bacterium
GTTGATGGTGGCCGCCCTCAAAGCCTCGTATGGAGTGAGCCCGGCGGCGACTAAGTCTTTCAGCTCATCGTGAACCGAAAAGCCCGGAATGACCGACGGGATGGCCGTGTCGGTCCCCGTCATCATCCGCACGCCCGCATCGCGAAATCCTCGGACCAGCTTCTCAAGCAGTTTGTACTGCATCTGAAAAGCCCAGGCCGTCTCTTCGCCTCTAAACCGCTTCACATAGCTGTTGTTTTCAGGCTGCCAGTTGACTGAGATCGAAGGCGGGACATACTTCATCTCGGGCCGGTTGAGCAGCGGAGTGACATCCTTCGACTGCTGGCCTATACCTTTGTAAGCCGTCAGGTTCGGCACGACCCAGGTCCCGGCCTTTGCGGTCGCTTCGGCGATCACAGGTATCCTGAGCGCCTGTTCGTCGAGAAATCGCCGCCTCGCCTCGCGGTCGGCGCCCCTCGGCGGAGCGTTCGTCTTGAAGAAAAAGTAAGCGTAAAGATACTCCTCGGCGTGGGCGACGGCTTCCTGCCGCTCTTCGAGCATCACCTCTATTCCGAGGTTGCGCGGCGCATGCCCTATGACTCGCATCCCTTCGCGGCGGGTCACTTCGAATAGCCTGCGATATGCCTCTCTCGAAAAGTCGCCGTGTATTTTTACTATGTCATAACCCGCCTGCTTCTGGTCTATGACCATCCGCTCGACCTCGTCGGCGTCGGGCATATGATAGGGCGCGTTGGATATGAAGGGGCCGCTTGTGAAAACGGCAGGCCCCAGCAGCTCGCCTTTCGCCACCCTTGACCGAAGATCGAGGTGATCGCGCGTTCCGTGAAGGTTCATGACCGTCGTCACGCCGTTTGCTACGAAGAGCAGAAGCATCCGGCGATTATCAAGCTCGCTCCGGTCCCTCAGATGGACGTGCATATCGGCGAGGCCCGGCATGAGGTACTTGCCGCGCCCGTCCATCTTCAAGGCTCCCGAAGGGATGTTCACTTCGTCAGCCGGGCCAGCTTCGGCTATAACGCCATCCTTCACTACGACCGTCTGCCCGGGGATGACTGCCTCGCGGTCCATGGGAACGAGGTTGACATTGATAAAGGCTACGGGCCTGTTTCTTCTTGCGCGAAGCTCAGGCGTGATCTCGGCGGTCGAGCCGGATGAGCTTCTTGATGCGGCCCCTTTTTCTTCGCCGCTCCGGCCCTGCATGAAAAAGACAAAGGCGGGAGGCAATGCGCCTATCCCGAACACCACAGCAAGCAGAATGATCCCCGTCAGGATTTTTCGCCTGAGCCTGAGCCAGGGAGTATTGCGAGGTTTATCGAGAAGCCTATCCATAAAAACAGCCTGGCGAGTCTAGCGAGTCTGGCGAGTCTGGCGCGTCCCGCTGCTGACGGTGCTGATTACTTGCCATCATCTGATTAAAGCGATGTCTGTCTCCAAAGCGACGCGCTAGACGCGCTAGACTACTCATACCGTAAGGCGATCATCGGATCGACTTTGGCCGCGCGGCGCGCGGGTATGAAACTGGCTACCAGAGCCACTCCTGTGAGCAGTAAGGCGATAAGCAGATAGGTGAGCGGGTCGGTGGCGCTCACTCCGAAAAGCAGGCCGGTCATCAGGCGAGTCAGCAGGAACGATCCGACCAATCCGATACCGACACCGGTGACGGCCAGCGCGGCCCCCTGCCCTACGACGAGCCTGAGCACGTCCGACTTCGACGCGCCTAACGCCATGCGTATTCCGATCTCGTGCGTTCGCTGAGTGACCGAATAATTCATCACGCCGTATAGCCCGACCGAGGCGAGAACGAGCGCAACCGTCGCGAAGACGCACAGCAAGAGCATAGAGAAACGCTGCTGCGCGACCGAAGCCGATATGATGTCGGAAAGCGTCCGGGCGCTGTTGAGAGGCAGGTCTTTATCGAGCGCGAGCACCTCTGTCCGAATCGCTCCGATCAACCCGGCCGGGTTGCCGCTCGAACGCACTATGAGCGACATAACGGTGCTCGGCTCCTGCGCGAACGGCTCATAGGTCTGGTTCTTGGTCTGTTTATCGAGCCCGTTCTGCTTGACGTCGCCTACCACGCCTACGATCTCTCGAAATATCTCCTCATTCATGGTGATATGGACCCGCTTGCCTACAGGGTCTTCGCCCGGAAAGAGCGTGTTGGCCATGGTCTCGTTTATGATTACAACGCGCGGCGAGTCTTCGTTGTCTCGCTCGGTGAAGTCGCGGCCTTTGAGCAGCGGAATCCCCATAGCTTTAAAGTAGCCGGGAGTGACGGCGAAATAGTTGGTCTTCGGCAGGTCGGTGTCGAGCACTCTTGGCCGGCCTTCCACGACTACTCCGAGGACGAAATCGTTTATGATCGGCATAACGTTCGTCCCGCCGACCGACTCGACTCCGGGCAGCGTCGAGACCCGCTTGATGAGCTGGTCATAAAAGTTCGCCTGCTGGGCATTTTCAGGGTACTTGACGCCCGGAAGCGAGACCGACACGGCGAGCGCGTTCTCAGGGTTGAAACCCGGGTCGACCTTTTGCAGGGTCCAGAAGCTCCTTATCATCAGCCCGCCGCCTATCAGGAGCACGAGCGCGAGCGCCACTTCGCTCACCACGAGCAGGTTTCGTATGCGCTGGCGATGAAGCCCTGCGGTCGAGCCTCGCCCCGCGTCCTTGAGCGTCTCGTTGAGATCGGGCCTCGACGCATGCAGAGCAGGAGCGATCCCGAATCCAATCCCGGTGACAAGCGTCACCCCAATCGTGAAGAGCAGCGCGCGTGCGTCTATGCCTACATCTCTCACGCGGGGCAGGTCACTGGGCGCGAGCGCGAGCAGACCCTCAATGCCCCAGACGGCAAGCAACAGCCCGGCCCCTCCGCCTATCAGGGCGAGCAGGAAGCTTTCGGTCATCAACTGCCGGAAGACGCGCCATCGGCTCGAACCGAGCGCGGTGCGGATTGCGATCTCTTTCTGTCTCGAAGCGGCGCGGGCGAGCAACAGGTTTGCGACGTTGGCGCAGGCGATCAGCAAAACGAACCCGACCGCGGCCAGAAGCACGAGCAAAGCAGGCTTGATATTCCGGACGGTATAGTCGAGCATCGGTGTGACCATGACGCTCCATCCCGCATTGGTTTCGGGAAATTGCTGCGCGAGCCTCTCGGCAATCGTGCCCATCTCTGCCCTTGCCTGCTCGACCGTAACGCCGGGTTTCAGCCGCCCAAGCGCCGAGACAAAATGCGCGCCGTGGGCCTGCCGCTCGTCGGCGGTGAAAGCCATCGGGGTCCAGACATCGGTGCTCTCTTCGGGAAAGCGAAAGGTGGGAGGCATAACGGCGACGATAGTGTAGCTGCGCCCGCTGAGCGTGACGGTCTGCCCTATGATGGCGGGATCGCCCCCGAACCGGCGCTGCCAGAGGCCATGGCTGATGGCCGCCACGTCGCCTCGCCCATCCTGGTCTTCTTCCGCAAGAAAGTCGCGGCCATGCTGCGGGTTTATTCCAAGCATAGTGAAAAGCCCCGCCGAAACGCGCGCCGCGCGGACCCGCTCCGGGTCGCCCGTGCCGACTATGTTAAACGAGGTGGTCCGGTACGCCGCCATCTGCTCGAAGACGGTGTTCTGGCTCTGCCAGTCAAGGAAGTTGCCGGGCGCGATTGCAAATTCCGGGTGGACCGGAATCTTTGTCTCGCGCAGGACCATAAGACG
>DASTET010001044.1:0-3748 GCA_035709445.1 Blastocatellia bacterium
AGGCTCCGGTCCCCGACGACTCGCAGCGCGGTCCGAAAAAGGCAGTCGATATGGGGCAGCGCGGCCGTCTCGAAATCTTCGACTGTGGGTTTACTCTCAGACATATTCTTCTCTCCATCCTCGCTCTCAGCTCATCGTTTCGCCGATTAGTCGCAGCAGGCAGAGAATCCTTACATGGGGCTCATCGGTTTTTCTGCTGAAGCGCCCGCTTTATACGCTCTCGCGCCTCGGGTGAGAGCGACTGCTCCGTAGAAGCGATACTGTTTTCGATCTGCGCGGCGTCATAATGGCTTGAGATGCGCCGCAGCGCCCGTATCTGCTCCATATAGCGTACGCACCATATGCAGATCCGAAGGTGCAGATCCAGCGTGACGCGCTCGCCGAGCGACAGCCTGCGGTCGAGCGATTCGGACATCCGGGGAGCAATCTCCTTGCAGGTCGGCAATCTTCGCGCGAGCCAAAAAATCGCTTCTTGCTTTATCTTTTGAAGTACTCGCAATGCTCTCACTCCTGCCCGGCGCTTGCGCTGCCGGAGATTAGTCGGAGAAACGCTCAACTCCTTACAAGCCTCGCATAAAAAAGACGGGCCACGATAGAAAATATGAACCCCAGAGGACGCCGCAGGATCGCAGAGGATTTCATCACCCTCTGCGAGCCTGCGGCGTCCTCTGCGGTTATCCTGTTTTTGACCGCTAAGAACTCGCCTTTACGATTCAGGTTGCCGCCTGGGTCGTCGCAAAAGCGAGCTTGCGCCGCAAATCGAGCTGGATTATGACGAGGCAGGCCAGCGACAGCAGCGCGTTCTTCTGGTCGGCGTTCAACTCTCGCGGGATTCGGTCGAGCACACAGAGAGTCCCTAGCGAATATCCTTCGCCGGTTATGAGCGGCGCTCCGGCGTAGAAACGTATATTAGGCTCGTTGGCAACGAGCGGGTGAGTGCTGAAGCGTTCGTCTGCCGTTGTGTCGGGCACGACAAACAGACTCGGCTGCAATATCGTGTGCGCGCAAAAGGCCATGTCGCGCGGCGTCTCGGGAATATCGAGGCCCACGCGCGACTTGAACCACTGGCGGTGACGGTCGATGAGCGTTACAAGCCCTATAGGAGTCCCACAGATGTACGATGCAAGGCGGGCTATGATGTCGAATGCCTCTTCGGGCGGAGTATCGAGAATGTTGTAGTTTCTCAATGCGGAAAGTCTTGCCTCTTCATTTTCGGGTACGGGCGGTTTTATCATGTCTGTTCCCCTCCACGTAGTTTATGACTCAATCAGAGATTATGAACGATTCGATCAGGCGGCATTTTTCCACTGTGCTGCCTTCGCCCGGGATGGGCACAATCGGCAGCGTCGCGCCCATCGAGTATATCTTACCGATCTCTTCACTACATCTACGAACCGGACCGCATACAGCGATTTCATCGATCATAGAATCGGTGACGGCCCGGATGGCCTCTCTCGGGCGGCCCGACTGCCAGAGCCGCTGTATGAGATGGGCCTCTTCGGCGAACCCCAGGCGCGCAAGCGACGCTCGGTAATAGTCGCCCATCCCGCCTGCATAATAGGCTACGGGCAGGCGCGCAAGATTGCGCGCGTGGTCGAGGTCTTCGGAGACTACGACCTGCGTAAACGGAGCGATATCTATCTCGCTCGCGTCGCGCCCCGCGCTTTGGGCGGCGGCTGCTATCTCGGCTATCCCTTCATTTAATCTGCGTCGAGGCCACAACGTGGGCAGCCATCCGTCGGCGATCTCGCCTAGCTGTCGCAGGCTCTTTTGAGAGAGCGCCGCGATATATATGGGTACGCGCTCGCGAAGCGGTTTGAACCCGAGCTTGAAACGGCTCAGCTCGAAGCACTCGCCCTTGAACTCTACCCGCTCGCCCGCCATAAGCGCGCGCACGATCTGAACTGTCTCCTTCAATCTTGTGAGCGGCTTGCTGTAGCGGCAGCCGTGAAAGTCTTCTACCACCTTCGCCCCGCTCGTGCCAAGCCCAAGCCGGAACCTGCCGCCCGACATCTCGTCGAGCGTTGCCGCGCCCATGGCTATGAGCGCGGGGCTGCGACTGAATACGTTTATGATCCCGGTGCCGAGCCCTATGCGGCGAGTCCGAACCGCAAGCTCGGCAAGCACCGCGAACGACTCGCGCTCCCAGGCTTCGGCCATCCAGAAGCTGTCATAGCCGGCGTCGTCTGCCGCGCGCACGCACTCGATCAGCTCGCGGCGGTCGAATCCGCGCTTATCAAACCCGGGGAGCCTGGCGAGATAGAGTCCGAGCCTTCGCGCCACTTCAGTTCCAGACCTTCACTATGCTGTAGGTCGTAGTCCGCTCGGCGGGGATGCGGCCAAGCTCGCGTATGCGGCCCTGGAACTCTTCGGGCGAAATGTACTGACCGGCAGTCGCCCCGGCAAGCCGCGAAATATTCTCGTCCATTAGCGTGCCGCCATAATCGTTTGCCCCTGCCAGAAAGCAGGACTGTGCCATCTCGCGCGACATCTTAACCCACGACACCTGTATGTTGTCTATCCATCCTTGCAGCATGAGCCGCGAGAGCGCGTGGACTCGAAGATGCTCTTCTGTGGTGGGGCCGGGCCGCGCGTCGCCTGAGCGATAGAGCTGCGTAAACTCGTGGACGAAGCCGAGCGGGACGAACTCCGTAAAGCCGCCGGTCTCTTTCTGAATATCGCGCAAGAGCATGAGGTGGCGGACCCAGTGCGCGGGCGTCTCCGTGTGACCGTACATCATCGTCGAGGTCGTGCGTATCCCGACACGATGCGCGGTCTTTATCACCTCTACCCATTGATCTACCTTGAGCTTGATACGCTCTATCTGGTGGCGCACCTCGTCGTCGAGTATCTCAGCCGCCGTGCCGGGGAGCGTGCCTAGCCCGGCCTCCTTCAGCATCCCGAGATAATCTTCGAGCGCCATCCCCGTCAGCTCTACGCCATAGACTATCTCCATGGGCGAGAATGCGTGAATGTGCATCTCAGGGGTCGCCTGCTTTATCACGCGCAAGAGGTCGCGGTAGTAATAAGGGTCGAGCCCGCGCGGCAGCCCGCCCTGAACGCAGACCTCGCGCGCGCCCCGCTCCCAGGCTTCCTGTGAGCGGCGGGCTATCTCTTCGAAGGAGTGAAAGTAGGCGTCCTTTTCGCGCGGCGCGCGGCTGAAGGCGCAGAAGCGGCAGCCGATAAAACATATGTTCGTAAAGTTGATGTTGCGATTGACGACATAAGTGATCACGTCGCCGACGCGATTGCGGCGCACATAGTCCGCCGCCTTCACAAGCGCGTCAAGCTCTCGCCCGCTTGCCCCGGCTATCAGCAATCCATCTTCAAAGCCGATCTCGCGGCCCGCTATCGCGTCTTCGATAATGCGGGACAGGCCGGGCTCGATCTCGGCCAGCAGCGATTCAAGTGCGTCATTCATGATCAGTATTCCCACGACGTGCCGTCTTCGGGCCTCAACCGAAAATAGACTGTCTCTTTATCATCCGCCTGTCCGTATATTTTGACGAACTCCGGGTGATCAGCAGAGCCGAAGTACTTCATTCCAAGCTGCCGGTATATCTCGGCGACAAGCTCGCGCTCGTCGAGCTTCTCGGCGCGGCCACACATCGACGCGCCCTTGTATTTATAATGCTCTCCGCCGTCTATCACCCATCCGGCGCGCGGGTCTTTTTCGAGCGCCTTCGCCTTCGGGCTCGTCGCGCCGGTCCCGAAGTAATACTGTTCGTCTTTCACTACAAACCAGACG
>DASTET010001045.1:0-3676 GCA_035709445.1 Blastocatellia bacterium
TGCGCGGCTGGGCGCGATGTCGCGCGAAGACCTGCTTGCGGCGCGCGTGGTCGAGCTTGAGCGAAGGCTCGATGAGAACGAGTATGACAGCGCCAAGAAGCTCAAAGAACAGACGCAGACCATAAGCGGTCAGCGCGCTCAGATCGATCTGCTCAAAGGGCTTGCCGAACAGCTCCAGCAGACGACCTCTGCCATGCCCGCGCAGATCGCCGACGTAAGCTCGCGGGCCAGCGCCGTCGAAGCGCGAGCGGGCGACGCATTGGGCCAGATCGCCGGGGTGAAACAGAAGACCGAGAAACTGGAAAGCCAGGTCGACAAGATCGACCAGCTTGATAGCCGCGCATCAAGGGTGGCCGACCAGGTGGGCAAGGTCGAGGAGCAGGCTTCCGTCCTCGCCACCCGGACCGAGGCGCTTGAAAAAGAGCTTGACCGCCGCGCCGGGCAGGTCGAAGCCCGCACCGAAGAGCTGGGCGAGCGCACGGCGGCGCTTAAGGAGCGGGAGGATCAGTTCGACCGTTTGCAGCGCGCAGCCTTCGCCGCGATCCTGTCCGACATAGAGGCCGACGTCGAAGACCTCGACCGTCGCACCCGTTCCGCATTTTACCGCCTCTTCCAAAAAGGCGAGGCTCGCCGCGAGGCGGCGGCCCTCGGCAATCGAATCGCGAGCCTGGCAAGCATAGTACGCGAGGTCCGCAGCGAGCAGAGCAACACTCTGATCGAGCAGCTCGAAGCATTGACAGGGCGCGTTGAACAGATCACAGCCCGCGTAAAGTGATGGTCGCCGCGACTAAGAATGTACACCAGCGAACAAGCTCAGACGGTCGGCGTCCGACCGGGCCGCCCCTCCCCGCTCAGGGCTTTGATTGAGCAGAGCCCCGTTCAGATCGCCGTCGGGTTTATCCTGATCTTTGCCGTGATGAGCTGGATCGAATTCGCCGGTCCGGCCATACTCGACAACGACGGCTATTATCACATTCGATGGGCGCGAATGCTCAGAGACGCCGCGCCCGCGCTTCCGCCCTTCACTCAGCTCCCGCTTACGACGCTCAACGAGAGTGACTACGTCGATCATCACTACCTTTTCCATGTCCTGTTGATCCCTTTCACCTACGGCGATATGAGGATAGGGGCGAAGCTTGCGGCGGCGGTCTTTTCGAGCCTCGGCCTCGCATCGCTTTTTGCGCTGTTTGTCATCTACCGTGTGCCGTACAGATGGGCATGGCTCGTGCCGCTCGTGGCAAGCTCGGAGCCTTTTCTATACAGGATGACGATGACGCGGGCGCCCGCGCTGTCGATAGTCTTGCTCGGCGCGGGCGCGTACCTGATCCTCGAACGAAGGCTTGCGCTGCTTGCGGCGCTGTCGTTCGTCTTCGTCTGGTCCTACAGCCTCTTCCCGTTGATCCTGGCGTTTGCCGCCGCGCACGCCCTTTCGGTCTATCTTGCGGAGCGAAGGATAGACCTCTGGCCGGTAGCGGCCTCGCTACTGGGCGTTCTTCTGGGGATGGTGATCAACCCTTATTTTCCGAAGAACTGGGGGCTGCTCTACGAGCATCTGCTTATGAAGCTCACTTCGAGGTATTCGGTCGACGTAGGGGTGGAGTGGTATCCCTATGACACCTGGGTGATACTGGGAGGGAGCGCCGTGGCGTTCGCGCTTTACTTTATCGCGCTGGCCGCGTTCGACATTCGAGACCGAGCGCGGGATAAAAAGCCGCTCTTTTTTCTGATAGTGTCGGTGATGTTTTTGTTGATGGCATTCAAATCGAGGCGATTCATCGAGTACTGGCCGCCGTTCGCGGTGCTTTTTGCGGCCTTCACACTTGGCCCCGCGCTCGAACGTCTGAGCCGGACCGGGATTGCTCGGATGCGCGACCGGCTGATCGCGTCTGTTACCGCCGCGGTGGCGGTCGTGTTTTCGCTTTTCGTTATGGGGACGGTGCTGTTGCAGGCGCGAGCGGACGTGCGCGCAGAGGCAAGCCCGTACGCTTACCAGGGCGCAGGTGAATGGATAGCGGCGCACACGCCGAAAGGGGCGATGATATTCAACACCGACTGGGACGATTTTCCCATGCTCTTCTACTACAGCCCAGACAACGCATACGCTGCGGGGCTCGACCCGACCTATCTCTACAACCGGGACCCGAAGCTATGGAAGATGTACGAACGGATAACGCTTGGAGACGAGCGCGACCCGGCCCCGCTCATACGCGAGCACTTCGGGGCGGAGTACGTTTTCACAGACAACCTGCACCACGCATTCCTGAGGGCGGCGCGAGAGAGCGGCGATTTCGAGACGGTTTATGAAGACCGGGATACTACGGTGCTGAGGATTCGATAGCGAAATCCGGCAGCTTGAAAGGGCCGAGAAGTATCGGTTATACTGCCTTCGTTCCTTATGGAGAAGTCGCCTAGTGGCTGAGGGCGGCGGTTTGCTAAACCGCTATAGGGGCGTAAACCTCTATCGAGGGTTCGAATCCCTCCTTCTCCGCTTCCTTTTTAGCTCAAACAACATACGGGCAGCCTTCCGGCGAGGGTTGCCCTTCTTTATTGCACCATCTCGCTGGTCTGTACCACAGATTCCCCACTCGTTGAGCAAGTCAGCCGAGCTAATGCCTGCGGCAATCATTCCGGCAGATTCAGTTGCTTGATCAGCGCTTTGAATCGAGGCTCGGAACGAAGCTCATCAAGCTCAGGCGCTACCGCAAATGTGCTCGCCCAATACCCGCGTTCGGCGACCTCCTTTTCGAGCATCTGTAACGCCGCCTCTTTTTCGTCCAGCCCGAGGTGGGCGAGCGCAATGGCGATGCTCGGCACGTACCGCCGTACAGATGCAGCCTTCAACTCCTCGAGCAGCTTCTTCGCCTCTGCGCGTTGGCCCGCACGCCCCAAGACGAGGCTGAGGTACCCTTTGTCATATGCGCCACCAATAAGTTCGAAAGCTTTTCGGCACGCAGGAACCCCCTCGTCGAACATGTTCTTGGCGTTATAGGCCCAGCATAAAACGCCCTGAGCAACAGGGAAATCCGGATTGAGCGAAAGTGTTCGGTTCACTTCCCTGATGGATTCGTCATAGCGACGGGCTAGAAAATAATGCCAGCCAACGTTTGTGCCAATGATCGGAGCAAGTGGATCCAACTCTTGAGCCTGCCTCACCTCAGACTCAGATTCGTCAAATCTCTTTGTCTGGGCGAGAAGCTCGGCAAGCCACTGGTGAGCGGTCGCATAGTTTGGGTTTACCTCGATCGCTCGCCTCAGCCCCTTCTCGGCGCTGTCCCAATCAAACTCGAACTGGCAGAAATACCATGCGAGGGCCGTGTGGGCCTCGGCCAACGACTCGTCAAGTTCCAATGCGCGCAGTGCTGCCGCTTTTGCCTGGGGCATGCAGTCGGCTGGAGGTGCTACTTCGTAATTAGGAAACAGAACGTATGTCTCGGCAAGTCCTGCAAAGGCGAGCGCGAAACCGGGGTCTTTTTCGATCGCCTGATTGTAGAAGCCGACCGCCTGTTTGAGCGATTCGCCCGTTCGCTTGTTCCAGGAGAAACGGCCTTTGAGATAAAGCTGATAGGCTTCGTTATTGCTGGTGTATCTCCTGGTCAGCTTTTGCTCGCCCTCGCCTGATAGTCTCAATAGGGTCGGACCTCATACCACGCCTGTACCACAGAGTGGTCAAAACAGC
>DASTET010001046.1:0-2713 GCA_035709445.1 Blastocatellia bacterium
AGCGCGCCAGCTCTCCCCTGTCGCTGTAGAGCGTGAGCTTTGCGGTAGCCGCTCGCACTTCCGTCGCGAGCGCGGCTGCCTCCTGCTGGCTTGCGTAATCGATCACGCCGCGCCCGAAATCGGCCCGCATCGTCTCATCGATCTGTGAAACGATGGAGCGAGCTTTGTACCCGTCGGTGTCCTGCGAGTTCTGAGCGATGGCGTTGTACTGCGAGCGCAGTCGCTCGATCTTTTGAAAGACCGGCGCGACAGGCTCCACCCTGACCAGCGCGCGAACATAGCGGCTGATCGCGTCATAGGGGACGTGGTCGTCCTTGAGCGTCTTCGGCAGCGCGGCAAACGTCTGCTCGTAGATTCGCACCGCTTCGCGGTCGAGCCCCCAATCGAAGAGATAAGAGGCCATCTGAAAATGGTCCTGGGCCGTCGCGTTTCTCTTTGCGGCGAGCGCCTGCCGTATAGTCTCGACCGCGTCGTCGCGCTTTCCCTGCTGCACCTGTATGCGCGCGACCTCGACGAGCCATTGCGGGTCGCGTCCCGCAAGCGCCCACCCTTCTCTGAGCGTCGCTATCGCTTCGTCGAAACGCCGCTGCCGAGCGAGAGTCGATGCGAGCGTGAATCGAATATCGGCCCGCTGCGGCTCGTTCGTGACCGCCGCGCGGTACTGCTCGGTTGCGCCCGCAAGGTTACCGCGCCGCTCGTATATTCGTCCGAGCACGAGCTGCCAGCGGTAATTCTTGAACGACTCTTTTGTGAGCTTCTCATAGTAAGCCGTCAGCCGGTCGATAAGGTTGTGCCGCTCCGCATAATCGATGGCCGAGGCGAGACGGTCCCCGTCTTCGGGAAAAACGTTGATGATCTCGATATGCTGGTCGACGGCTTCCTGCTGGCGGCCCAGGCTGTCGAGCGTTCGAATCATTCCGCCGCGAAGCTCGGCTATGCGCGCTTTCGACTCTTCGCCGCCAAGCCCCGATTCGCGCACGTCTTTGAAAGCCGCGCTGTAAAGCTCGGCAAGCTCGGCAAGCTTGTTTTCCGCTCCGAGCGTGCGGGCAAGCTCGCCGAAGACTTCGCTGTCGAGCCGGTTCTCGTCGTAGTAAGCGCGAAGCGTCGCCTCGGCATCCGAGAGCTTGCCCGCATCCGACTGGCGGCGCGCAAGCTGTAGCACAAGCCCGCGACGGTTCGCCCCGCGCGCCTGGGCGAGCGTCCGCCTGTAGAGGTCGATAGAGCGGTCGAGCAGCCCTGCCCGCCAGTAGAACTGCGCCGACTCTTCGATCACGCCCAGGTTCGTTGGATAATCGGCGACGAGCCTGTCGATTATTTGAATGGCCGCATCGACCTGGTTATTGCGTTCGAGGAAGGCCGCCTGCTGCAAACGGTACATCATCGCCTCGCGCTCGTCGCGCGCTACCGCAGCGAGCCGCGCGAGCACAAGCCGCTCGTCTTCGGGTCTGAGTATCTCGCGGAACAGGTCGCGCGTGGTTTCTAAGAATGCAACGTCGTTCGAGCGCTCCACTTCGCCGCGAAGAAGCGCGAGCGCCTCAGCCGGTCGCTCGCGCTCGGCCTGGTACGCGGCGTAGCCTATGACGAGCTGCCAGTCCTGGGGGTTTGCGGACCGCGCGCCGTTAAAAGCGGCGGCGATTTTTTCGGCCAGCCCTGCGCGCCTTGAAAGCTGAGCGAGACGCTCGGCCACGGTGTCGCGCCCTTCGCCCGGCTCGTTAAGAACTTTGACATACTCGGCGATAGCTGAATCCATATCGCCCTTGCCTTCATAGACCGCGCCCATACGATAAGCGTAAATCGATGGATCGCCCGTCACTTCGCGAAGTTGCCTGAAGACCCTGAGCGACTGGTCGAACTGATAGTAGTCCCAGAAGACCGTCGCCACTTCGAGATAGGTGTTTCGCTCGCCCGGCTCGATCTGAATGAGGCGGTCCCATTGCTCGCCCGCGCGTTTGAAATCGCCAAGCTCGGCATAGACCTCACCGGCCTTGATCCTGTAAGAGTGGTCCGACGGATTTATCTCTGCCATTGCGGCGAGCACGCGGGCCGCCTCTTCATAGAAGGCGTCTGACTGGTGGCCGAAAGAGCGAGTGAGATCGGCCAGCCGGTCTGCGTACTGCGGCTCGCCCGGATAAAGACTGACAAGCTGCCGGTAGGCATCGAGCGCCTCGTCATGATGCGACAGCCACAGCGCCGCATCAGCCGCGAATATCCGGTATGGAGCAAGAGCGGACGTCTGGTTTGCGGCAGCCGATTGCGCGCGGGCCTGTCGGTAGCGGTCGCGCAACTGGTTCTGTCTTGAAAGCCACGCGATAAAAGGCTCGCGGATCGAGCGGTCGGCAAAATAATACTCCGCAGACAACCGCTCCCACCGCGCGCGGTCGGTCTTTTCAAGGTGAGTGAGCATGCCGCGCACGAAGAACGTATTTCGGGGGAAACGGTTGTGCGCGTAGCTGTAGAGGTCGTATGCGAGCCGCTCGTCCCAGTTAAGCTCGTCGGCCCCCGAGGCGGTCCCGTATCCGGCGAAGCGCAGAAGGTATTCGGTTATCTCTTCCTCGTCGAAGATGTTTATCAACTGCCGCGAGTATTGCGTCAGCTCCCGCCCTCGCTTTTGCCGGACATACCATCGGGCGAGGCGGTGATACCAGGTGTTCGAATCGAACTGTCTGATGGCCGAGTTATAAGCCCTCAACTGCTCGTTTATAAGCTCGGCCTG
>DASTET010001047.1:0-2058 GCA_035709445.1 Blastocatellia bacterium
GAGAAAGAGCTTGTGACCGGCATCGGCGGCTATCTCGATGAGAAGCGGGGGCCGGGCGCGCTCTATATCACGGCGACGCTCAGACCGGGCAAGAAGGTCGAAGAGGTCGAGGCGGCAATCTACGAAGAGATAGAGCGGCTGAAGAAAGAGCCCATCGCCGAGTGGGAGATCCAGAAGGCGAAGAATTCTACCCGCCGCGCATTTATCAACAGCGTGCAGAGCTCGCTGGCGCGCGCCTTCACGATGGCGCAATACGCCATCGCTTATGACGACCCGAACCTCATCAACACGCGGCTGGATAAAGTCTCCGCCGTCACCAAAGAAGACGTGCAGCGAGCGGCGAACAAGTACCTGAAGGAGACCAACCGCACGGTAGTCATTACGATGCCGAAGGCGAAGCCAGCAGCAGCCGAGGCTGCAAAGCAGTAGGAGGTGGACCGTCATGAAAATAGAAAGATTTAATCCGATTCGCTACAGGCTTATCCTCTCGTTAATCCTTCTTGCATCGCTTGCGCTGACTGGCTTTGCGCCATCGGGGCTGGCGCGAGCGAGAGGCGGCGCTCAACAGCAGGGCCCGGCGGGCCAGTCGATGAAAGGCGCGAAGCTCAAGGGCAAGGTGCCGGTCAACAAAGAAGTCCTCAAAGTCAATCTTCCGAAAGCCCGTGAGACTACGCTCAAAAACGGGCTTAAGGTAATTGTCCTCGAAGGGTTCAATAAGGTCCCGACCTTCTCCATGCAGATGGTCATTTTGAGCGGCGGGCTTGCAGACCCCAAAGACCAGCACGGGCTCGCAAGCTTCACCGCCTCGCTGCTCAGGGAGGGCGCGGGCAAACGCACGAGCCGCGAGATAGCCGAGCAGATTGATACGCTCGGCGCTACGCTCAGTGCCGGAGCAGGTCTGTCATCGCTCACAAGCACCGTAAGCGCATCGGGGCTTGTCGAGAACCTCGACACTGTGCTCGACATCTTCGCCGATGTAGTACGCAACCCGACCTTCCCAAAAGAGGAAATAGAAAAGTATAAGGCCCGATTGATTTCTCAGTTGCAGCTTCAACGGTCCAACCCGCAGTTCCTTGCGGCGGAGCGGTTCAGCCGCGTCATCTACGGCGATCATCCGGCAGGGCTCGTCTCGCCCCCGGTCGAGTCTGTTAAGAAGGCCACGGCTGAAGACCTCGCGCGTTTTCACAGCACGCACTATGTGCCGAACAACGCGATGCTGGCGGTCGTCGGCGATGTGACGCTCAAAGACCTTCTGCCAAAGATCGAGCGAGAGTTCGGCGATTGGAAGCGAGGCGATGTTCCGAAGGTCGAGATACCCGCTGCCCCGTCTCAATCCGAATCGCGGATACACCTGATAGATAGGCCCGGCTCGGTCCAGACCGTGTTACAGCTCGGCAATCTCGCCATCGAGCGCACGAGCCCGGACTACTTTTCGGTGCTCGTGATGGACAAGATAGTCGGGGGCGGCCCGGCGGCCCGCCTGTTTATGAACCTGCGCGAGGAGAAAGGGTACACCTACGGCGCATACAGCTTCTTCGGCGGTTCGAAATACCGGGGCACCTGGCAGGCAAGCTCGAACGTCAGGACCGAAGTGACCGACCCGGCGATGAAAGAGTTCATGTACGAGCTGAAGCGAATACGCGACGAGAAGGTGTCTGACTACGAGCTTGAGAATGCAAAGCGCGCGCTCGTCGGCAGCTTCGCCCTCTCGCTCGAACAGCCGCAATCGCTTCTTCAGAACATCATCACTCAGAAGCTCTTCAACCTCCCGGCGGATTACTGGGACACCTATCCGCAGAAGGTTGCAGCCGTAACAGCCGAAGATGTTCAGCAAGCGGCCCGGAAATACGTCGACCTTGCTCACCTGCAGATCGTAGCAGTGGGCGACGCATCGAAGATCCGCGAAGCGATGGCAAAATACGGCAAGGTCGAAGTCTATGACGCGGAAGGCAAGTAGAGTCTGGCGAGTCTGGCGCGTCTAGCGCGTCGCTTTAAAGACATACATCGTTTGAATGAGGTAATGCGGAATAATCAGCAGCGTCAGGAGCGGGACGCGCC
>DASTET010001048.1:0-2818 GCA_035709445.1 Blastocatellia bacterium
GCAACCTGCCACCTCCAGCATATCAAGCAATTGCGGTATGGCAGTGATCTCATTAGATTTATCATCAACTTTCACTTGTCCCAAGACGAGCCGATTCTCGCTGGCCCAGGCGCTCACCATATTGATTGCGCTCTTGCCTGCCCGTCTGTCGGCAGATCCTGTGGGCTGCTTGCCGTCTATCGCAACGATCTGGCCACGAGTCAACTCAGAGACGCTTTCTACCCAGGCGAGGAAGGATCGTTGAAACTCGCCAGGAGCAAGACGAGCAAAGACACGGCGGAAAGTATCGTCAGAAGGGATGCCGTGAGGCAGTTCAAGAAAAGTCTTGAACCAATCATGCTTAGCCTGCCCAAACAACTCGAATTCTTCTCATCCGTCAGCGCCGCAGATCGTAGCGCAGATGGCTATGACAAGGATGTCAATGAGCTTGTGGCGCTTGGTGCAATCAATTCTTGGATCAGTGATGCTGCTAAAGTGCCCGATAAGAGTTTTAGGTGTCTGATTGTCCATTGTAGCCCTCCGTCAAGAATTAGGAAGGGCTACATACTACAAGATTTAAGATGCTCTTGCCCTAGAAAAGATTTTGAGCACAGTTGCCTGTCGCTACATTTTCGGCTACACTGAGTGTTTCCTAGTCGGCTGACTTGCTGAGCAATGTAGCTGTAACAATCTGTTGAGAAGACTCCTGAGGCCCCTTAGCTCAACGGTAGAGCAGAGGACTCATAATCCTTTGGTTGTAGGTTCGAATCCTGCAGGGGCCACCTTTAATTTCTATTATTTACGACCCTAAGCCTCACCCTCCTTCCCTCCTTTGTGACCGCTATGTGACCTGGCCGTTCGGCTGCGGCCACGACCCGCCGCGCCGCGTCGTCTGTGGCGTGCGCGTACTGCAGAGTGGTTTCAATCCGCTTATGCCCCATCACACGCTGGATCGCATTGAGCGGCTCGCCCCGGTCTGCGGCCCGTGTTCCGAACGTATGGCGCAGGTCGTGAAAGCGCAGGTTGCTGATCCCGGCCAGCCGGCAGGCGGTCTTCCAGGCGGTCTTGATCGTGGTGTAGTAGCTGCCGGTGTCCGGATTGGTGAACAAATACGGGCGGCCTTTCTCGCGGGCCTGCTCGACAAGCTCGGAGAGAACGGCCCGCGCGGTCGGGTTGAGCGGGACCTTTCGCGGCTCATTCGTCTTCGTCTCGAAGATGAGCAGCAGGTCACGGTGGAAATCGACCTGTTCGGGCTGAAGCGTGAGCAGCTCCATCTCGCGCAGGCCGGTTTGCACCGCCAGGATGACCATGTATTTCAGGTGCTCGCGCGGGCCTGAGAGGACGGCCATCAATCGCTCTTCCTCTTCTGGGAGCATGTACCGCTCTCGGCTGCGCTCGCCTTGAAGCAGCTCGACTTCTGCACAGGGGTTCTCGGACAGCTCTCTTTTAGTTATAGCGAGCCTTAGAACCCTCGACAGCAGAAGAATCTCTCGGTTGACCGCAGCGGGCGAGCGCTTTTTCTCCTTATCAGAGTTCTTCTTGCTTCGGCTCTTGATGGGCGTCTTGAGCCGGTTGATCTTGTACGACTCGACATCAAAGGGAGATATCTGCCTGAGCTGCTTCTTGCCGAAAGCGGCGATCAGCGCGCCAAGCCTGTAGCTATCGATCTTCCATGATTTCTTGTTCGTCTTCGCCCACGGAAGGTAGGTCTCTTCAGCAAATTCCTTGAAGGTGACCGTGCCTTTTGGTTTTCCGTAGGTGCCGGCGTGGATTTCGGCCAGCCGTTTTCTCTCCGCTTCCTCGGCCTGAGCGCGAGTGCGGGCTGTGGGTATGCGCTCTCTGTAGCGCACACCGTCAATCGTTTTGTGGAAGTACCACGAGAAGCGCTTCTTACCCTCCTTGTCCTCCCACTCTCTCTTATAGACTGCCATAGTTGGTCTGTCCTTTCCCGAGCCGCAGCCATCGGTCGGGCGCCGCTATGATACATCAGTGGCGCCTTTCTCGGTTAATTGTCAGAGGTCCCCTTTATCCATTGGATCGCCTCGTGCAGGTCGAATAGTATCCCGCGCGTTCCCGGCGCTCGGTAGATCGGCGGGCAGATGCCTCGCTCTATCCAGCTATAGACGGTGCGCGTCTCGACATTGCACATTACGGCGAGTTGATCGGGCGTGATGAACTCGACCTGGTGAAAGTCGAGCGTGCCGTCCATCCGCTCCGAGATTTCGAGATAGACGGGCTTTTCGCGTCTCGTGGTGAGCAGGTCCAATAACCGCTCGATATTGCCTGATGCTGTGATCGTTCCCATTTAGCTCCTCTCCTTGACTGGTTGTGTAAGTGGTGCTACCCTTCGCGCATATTGTTGGTTTGTCTTTAGGCCCTTCCGGCAGCGTGGTGGCTGCCGGGAGGGCCGCACGTTTTTGTGCTCCTACGTGACCGCGCGCGTGGCTGACGGAAGGGTCATGACTTCCTGCTGCCGGTCGAGCAGGTACAACTTGAATTCGCCGCGGAGTCTTTCGAGCCGCGCTTCAGAAACAGCTTTCTGGTATTCCTTTTTGTCCAGTTGGGAGACGGCCCCCTGATACATCTCATCCTTCGCCAGTTCGGCGACGAGCTGAGCATCACGGGCCTGGTCGTTCGAGTAGAGCGCCTTCCCTGCCTCGTTCTTTGCGTTGAGTATGGTTATCCGCTTTGTCTCTTTGATCTCTGCTGTCACGCGGCGGAGGTCCTGAATCTCTTGCCTCCAGGTTTCAATCTCGATCAATGTCTGCTCGATCAGTTCAGGATAGTTTTGCATTGTTGGGCCTCCATGTTCGGCCATCTGACATATGCCAGATAGCGT
>DASTET010001049.1:0-2966 GCA_035709445.1 Blastocatellia bacterium
GGTCGTCAAAAAAGGCTCCGAGTTCACCATCGAGTGCGACACGGTGGCGCTGGCCATAGGCTACTGGCCCGACCCGGAAATAGGCGAGACCACTCCGGGGCTTGAGACGCACAAGTGGGGGTTGATAAAGGTCGAGACCGAAGAGACGGGCCGGACTTCGCGACCGGGCGTATTTGCGGCGGGCGACAACGTGCGCGGGGCCGACCTTGTCGTCACCGCCATAGGCGCGGCTCGCCGGGCCGCCGAAGCGATGGATATGTATCTGAAAAACAGGATGGATGAACGCCGCGCCGCCCCGGCCCCGGTCGAGGCGGCTGCCGACTGATCAGGCTACTCGAATATCTCGTCCTCGTAGAAGAAAGCCGGCCCGCACACAAGCAGCAGTCTTATAGGCTCGTCGCCCGTGTTTTCCAGCGTATGACGATTGCCGCGCGGGATGTAGATCGCATCGCCTGGGCCTACATCGCGCTGCTCGTCGCCCACGGTCATCCTCCCATAGCCTGAGAGGATGTAATAGACCTCTTCAAGCTGCCGGTGGAGATGAGGAGTAACCGATTTGCCGGGCGGGAGAATCTCTTCGGCCAGGCTGCACTGAGTTATCGCCGAGGTCGTGCGGTCGATAAGCGGGCGAATCTCCGACCCGTGGCGAGTGTTGATTACATTCGAGCGGTCTCGGTTATTGATGATCATATCGAGGAGGCCCGCTATTTTTTCGGCTCGGTCTTGCCTGCGGCCTGAAGCCACGCATCCCATCCGCCCTTCAGGGCCCGCACCCGCTTGTAACCGTTTTCAAGAAGCACCTGCGCCGCACCGGCGCTTGTAGCCTCGCTCGGTCAGGCACAATAGGTGACGATTTCGCGGTTGCGTGGAATCTCTTTCAACCGGGACTTTATCTCATCGTGCGGTATTTGCAGCGCCCCTACGATCTTCTGCTCGTATGAGTCCAGGTTGCGTACGTCTATAATGGTTACCGGCTTCTTTTTTGAGAGCATCAGTATAAGCTCGTCGACCGTCACACGCTCGACCTCGCCGGTCTGCCCCAGGGCTGCTGAGGCGAACAGGACAAGCAGGGCCGAAAAGATTATCTTTTTTCCAAATATCATTAACATGATCTCCTGGCATTCAATCTCTGGAACTACCATTTTGCCATGCGCGTTAGTAAGAAGCCAGAAGTCAGAAGTCAGAAGCCAGAAGTCTGTAGAGACTGGCTCTGACTTCATTCAATCGGCTTCTATCGAGACATTACGCGAAAGATTCTGGCTTCTGACTTCTGACTTCTGGCTTCTGTTTTTCCCTTGATCTGATATTGTGAAAAGAATAAGATGGCCGTCACTGCGCGCTGCCCCACCCCGTCGCGTGGTATCATAGGCATCGGGAGTTGAACCGCGTGAATCGAAATCGAAAACTGGCGATTTTTATCACATGCCTGATGGTCCTAAGCCTTGTCGTCGCGCAGGCGGGTCTAGACCGCGCAAAGCTTGGAGAGACCCGCAGCGTCACGCTGCCTTCCTACGCAATACTCGATGAAGAGGCCCATCCTGTGATTGCGTCGAGCGGCAAGGTTGGATTCATATCATCGGTCACGGGCGGTTCGCTCATCGCGCTAAACCTGAGCACGGGGCGGGTCATCTCTTCTGTAGTGGTGGGCGAGACGGCCGGCCTCATCTCTATGGCTGAGACCGGCGACCGCAGGCTCATTGCCATACCGGCTGCGAACAATCCCGCGGGCGGGCACCCCGCCACGATCAGCATCATAGATGCGACCAGCACGCGCGTTCCCGAGATGCGCTCGCTAATAGTGCTCCCGCCCGCCGCTCAGATCACTCATAACACGCGGGCGTTGCTGACCAAAGACGGCAAGTTCTGCCTTATAGCCACGAGCTTCGGCGAGACGTCGCTGCTGGCCTTTGATATCGAGACGGGCCAGCTCGTATCCGAGATCGCGCTCGCCGGGCGGCCTTCCGAGATAGCTTTCTATCAAAGCGACGGTCACCGTCGCCTCGCCGTCGCAAGCGCGGCGTCCAACACCCTGTCGCTTATCGATGTAGACTGGCAGGGGCATCTCGCCTTCAAGGCGAGCTTCTCTCCCGACGGCGCGCGGTTTGATGAGGCGAACAATCCCGTTTTTGCCCCGGACGGCCGGTCGGTCTATATCGCAGCCCTTCAGGGCGATCTGCTTTTCCAGATAGATGCCTGGACCGGGGAGGAGCTTTCCCGCGTAGAGGTAGTTTGCCCGCAGCGCATCACCGTGGCAAAGAGCGATAAAGGGCTCGATATGATAGGCGTGATGCGAATTCGACGCCCGACCAACAATAAGCCCGGCGGCGTCAGCGTCATTGCTAACCGGGGCGGGCGGCTCTCTCCCGTGTCAGAGTTCAATCCGCCCGAAGCGATAGAGTTCTCGCGCGCAAACAACGTCATATTCGACGAAAGCGCCAGCATAGCGTTTGTCGGGTCTGCGACCGGGATGCTCTTTGCATTCGATGTCGAGAGCGGCGAGCTTGAATCTTTTCAGGCGATAGGAAGCGAGGTTCGCCGCGTCGAGCTTAACGAGCGAGGTCGAAACGTTGTCGTGGTCCGATCCGCGCCGGGCGGCGATGAGGTGATCATTGTAGGGTTCGATCTTGCCGAGTCGGATGACACGGAGCCAGCAGCGCCGCGCATAAGCTCGCTCAAGCCGAGCGTAGTCGAGCAGGGGCGGTTGAAGAACCTGCGGTTGATCGTAAGCGGCGAGAACTTTTCCGAAGGCGCTTCCCTGCTCGTAAACGGCACGGAGACCGCAGCCGAGCTCGTGCAGCAGGGCAGGGGGCTCGAAGCTCGTCTGCCAAGGTCTCTCTTCGATCAGCCGGGTACGATAAGCGTTCAGGTCAAGTCCATGTCGGGCGCGACCTCGGAGCCGAGCCCGCTCTCGGTCGTCCGTCCGTCCGCGCCCGTCATCGAGAAGATAAAGCCGGACGAGCTTCCCG
>DASTET010001050.1:0-2699 GCA_035709445.1 Blastocatellia bacterium
AGGTCTCGGCGAGCGGCGCGCGCAGGCGGCAAAAGAGTTTCTCGTCTCGCTCGGCGTCGATGCGTCGAGAATTCAGACGGTAAGCTACGGCGAAGAGCGCGCGAGCGGCACCAGCGAAGGCTCGCCCGGCGTGAGACCCTCCTGGGCCTATGATCGTCGTGACGATTTCGTTTATGTGAGCGGCGGCACACCGCGCAGCCCCGAGCCTGTTTTGATGATCGATATAAAGTAGGATTGCCGGGGCCGGGAGCAGGGCCCGGCCCTCGCTTCATTGATCAATAGGAGAAATCATGTCTTCAAGATTCGGGACCCTTTCAGCAATTGCGATTCTAGCCTTATTCCTCTTTTCGACGCCTGGCTCAGGCTTCCAGAAGGACAAGGACGTCTACGCGCAGATGAAGATATCTTTCGACCAGCTTAAAAACGAGGTCGTCGTCCTTGAACGGCAGGTCCGCTCGATGCAGGAGGCGCAGGACCGCAATACGGGGCAGTTGAACGCGCTGATAACCCAGATCATTGACAACGTGTCCGCGATTCGCCAGGCCCAGAGCCGCGTAGCAGAAGGCTCGACGAGCGCGCTTCGCGAGGTGGGCGGGATAGGCGAGCGGCTTGCCGCCACAAACCAGCGAATAGATCGCCTCTCTGAGCAACTGGCCGAACTCAAGATCCTGGTCGAAAACCTTCCCAAGCTGCCGACATTCACTCAGATTACGCCCGGCAACCCCGACCAGCTCTTCGCCGCGGCCTACGGCGATTATAGCCGGGGCAACTATGACCTGGCACTCAGCGAGTTCAGGCAATACGTCGAGACTTACCCGTCGAGCGAGATGGCCGATAACGCACAGTACTGGATAGGCGAGGTCTATTTCTCAAAACGCCAGTTTAACGAGGCCATAGCCGAGTTCGAGAAGGTACTCACCCTCTTCCCGAAAGGCGATAAGGTTCCTGCCGCCCGGTTCAAAAAAGGGCTTGCCTTTACAGAGCTTGGGCAGCCGGACGCGGCGCGGGCCGAGTTCCTTGCCGTAATCAAGCTCTTCCCGCGAAGCAGTGAGGCTACGCTGGCGCGCCAGCAGCTCGGCGAAAGGTAGCGGCGGGCCACTGATTCGCGCTGATATACGCAGATGGGAGGTAATTATCGCGTGAATCTGCGCGAGTCTGCGCCGATTTGTATTGACACATACGTCAATATGACTTAAAGTGGCGCCATCGCTTTAAAGCAGTATCTTGCCCCTACACATATCTATAGCCCCGAACCTTAGCAGGCATCCGTATGTCTAGCCCGAGTGGGTTACCTGACCGTATTCTCATTCTAGGAGATGAATCAAAATCGGCAAGCGCGTTAGAGCGATTGCTAAGAGCCTCAGGCTATACCGCAAGAGCATTCGATTCATTCCAGCCTGCTCGCGACTACCTCCGTAATAATGAGATAGCGTTGATCATCATCGAGCCCGCTACTCCGCGTATAACCGGCTCGTTCCTCCAGCCATCGACCGAGGATTCGGGAGAGAGCCTCCGCCGCCTCAAATGGGCGCTCGATGCCATAGAGTTCTGTAAAGAGCTTCGCGATGAAGAGCGGACCGCCGAGGTGCCCGCGCTCGTAGTCTCAAAGAGTCAGCGGCCACAGGATAAGGTCACCTGGCTTAACGCGGGTGCGACGGATTACATTAGCAAACCCTACCAGCGCACAGAGCTGCTTTCGAGGATAAGGGCGCACCTTCGAACATTTCATAACGACCGCGAGAGGACCGAAAGATTTGAGCAGCTCGACGTGCTCCATGCAGTGTCGAGCGTGCTGGCAAGCTCTCTCGAACCCGACGTGCTGCTCAGGGGAGCTCTCTCTGTTCTTGTAAAAAAACTTCGAGTCGACGCCGGCGTCGTCTATCTGAAGAATGCCGAGACCTCCGCGATGAACATAGTCGCGACCGAAGGCATCTCCGGCGAGATTGAAGAGAATACCGATCTCCTGGAACTCTACGCGAAGGCCTCACCGCTGATGAAGGACTCCCCGCTTCTCCTCGACCGCATGCCCGAGACCGCAAGAAGGGCCCTGGCAGGCGAAGCATTGGAGAAGGTCGAGTGTCTTATCTGTGCGCCGATCAGACAGGCGGGCGATCAGATCGGCGCGATATGTCTCTTCTCAGCGTCGGAAACACCCTTCCCGAACCAGCTAGCCGAGCTTCTCTCTACCATCTGTAACCAGTTGAGCGTCGCCCTTGAGAATGCCCGGCTCTATGTAGAGACCAAGAAGAGCGCCGCGCAGCTCGCCTTCGTCTATAACCTCGGCACTAATCTTATGACATCGCTCGAAATGGATGAGCTTCTCGGCTACGCCGTCTTCACGGTGGGCCGAAGCCTCGAATGCGATGTCTGCGCTGTGGTGGTCAACACGGCGAGCGAGCCGCAGGGTATCGCCTCTGCGATCTACTCCCGCTCGAATGATGAGAAACAGAAGGAGGCCCGGTGGTACGACGCCGAACAGGTCAGGCGTTACTTCAACTCGACCGGGTCCTCTCTACAACCTGCTATCGAAGTCCGTTTCGCCGAAAGACTGCTTAGCGACCCGTCCGTCCGCGTCGAGACCATAGTGCCCTTACTCTTTGATGATGCCCTGCTGGGGGCGCTCATCTGCGGAGCATACGTCGCAAGACCGTTCAGCCAGGATGATCAGAAGCTGCTCGGCGCGGTGGCGCAGCGGTTGA
>DASTET010001051.1:0-7553 GCA_035709445.1 Blastocatellia bacterium
TTCGGCGCGAAAGACGGCGAAGAGTTCGTTGTCTTTCTGCTCAACGTCATCCCCTATCAATAGTCTGGCGCGTCTGGCGCGTCCTGTTCTCGACGGTGCTGATTACTTTGTATTATCTGATTCAAGCGATGTCTGTCTCGAAAGCGACGCGCCAGACTCGCCAGACTCGCTAGACTTATAGAGCTAGACTCTCCAGCCCCTGTAGTCTTATAGTTGCATTCGCACACGAACATTTAGTGATGATTTGAGACTTAAGTACACATATTAATGTGGGAGCACACGCGATAGCCTGTGCCGCAATAAATCAGGGAGACTCAAGGGAGGAATACTCATGTCAAGAGGTGGCGCGAAGAAGCTGTTTCATCTGTTTATAATCTTCAGCATTCTTTTCTGTTATACCCCTGTGGCCTTGCCGCAGGGACAGACGACGGGAGCTATACAGGGTCTCGTGCTCGATGCCGATAACAGACAGCCTATATCCGGGGCCATCATCACGGTGACGAATGAAGACACGGGGCTTGAGCGCACGACCGTCTCAGGCGCGGACGGGTCTTACACGATCTCCACCCTGCCCCCGGGCTTTTACACGATCAAGGCCGCCGCGCCCAATTACCAGAGTGATTCGATCACTCGTTTTCCGGTGCGTCTCTCGAAAGTGAATACCATCACTCCGCCTCCTTTCGCTTTAAACAAAACGGGCGCAGCACCTCAGCAGACGCCTGCAACTCCGACCACGCCTCCTCCCGGCGATAAAACGGGCGAGGAGTCGCAGGTCGAACAGCTCGTCAACACGGTCAACGCGACCCGGAGCGAGAACTTCGATTCGCGCCAGCTTGTATCTTTGCCGCTGCCTTCCACTCGCACCTTCGACGATCTGGCCTTCCTCGCCCCCGGAGTCGCGCCGCCGCCCGAGACGATAGGGACGACCGTAGGGCCCGGAATAGGTCCCGGCGTGGGGACTGCGGGGCACTTCTCGATAAACGGGCTTCGCTCGCGCTCGGTCAACTTCACCATAGACGGGTCGGACAATAACGACCCGGATGTCGGCACAAGGCGGCAGGGGTTCGTAACGCTCATCCCGCAATCTATCGAATCTATACAGGAGTTTCAGATCGCCACGCTGTTATGGGACGCCGAGTTCGGGCGCACCCTCGGCGGGCAGGTCAACGCGGTGACGAAAGCCGGAGGCAACTCGTTTCGCGGACAGGCTCACGGGTTCTTTACACACGATGATCTGAACGCGAGAAACTTCTTCGATTACACGGGCGGCCCGTCGGGCGGCGAGAACCCTTTCACCCGCACGCAGGCGGGCTTTGTGATTGGCGGCCCCATAGTCGAAAACCGGACGCAGTTTTTCGGCAGCTACGAGTTCCTCAACATCAACTCGTCGGTCGAGCAGCACTTCGCCACGCCTGCCGCAAGCGAGCGAAACGCCCTCGGTCTTAATTTACTGAACTCGGTCTTCACGAGACAGGACGGCAGTCTTGGCATCCTGGGATTTCCCGGCGCGACGCCCCTGGGCCTGAACATATTCTCTTTCTACCCCCTGCCTAACAACCCGAGCGGCCCGTTCGGGCCGAACACCTATTCGGAAGAATTGCCTGCCGACGGAGAAGGCCATATCGCGTCGTTCCGGGTGATGCAACAGGTGACACAGAACAACACGCTCAACGCGCGGTATAACTTTACGGACGACGAGCGGGTGCTGCCGAGCGTCAACCAGGCTGTACGCTCGTCCATCATGTCCGACTCGCGGACTCAGAACCTGTCGCTCATACTCGACAGCGCGCTCTCGGCAAGGCTATTCAACCAGGCGCGTTTTTCATACGGGCGCACGCGGCTCGATTTTCCGGAGTACCCCGATGATCCTCTGGTATATCCGGAGCGCGTGCTTCAAGCTCCCATACTCGTCGACGGCGTGCCGTTCCTGGTCCCCTCGACGACCGGCGGGCCGATCGGGCAGATAGTCATCCAGCCGTTCAGCCCCGTCGGGATAGACGTCTTCACCTTCGCCCAGAGCCGCGTGAACAACACGTTCCAGGTGGCCGACACGCTGTCGTTTACGATGGGGAGGCATTCGCTCAAATTCGGGGGCGACGTCCGCCGCTTCCAGCTCAACAGCCTTCAGGAGCGCAACTATCGGCCTCAGATCGTCTTCGGCATAGGCACGTTCGCGGTCGGCGATCTCCTCAACGACGGCAATATAGACTTCGACCCGAGGCTCTTTTTGAGCGAGGGGGCGGACCTGGCTGCTATCGGGGTGCCCTCTTCGATATTCCAGTCCTTAACGAGCGGAGTGCCCGACTCAACGATCGGGCTCCGATTCACGGAGTACAATTTCTTCTTTAACGACAACTGGCAGGTCCGCCCGAACCTTACGCTGGATTTCGGCCTGCGCTATGAATACAACACGGTCCCGATTGAGGTGAACGACCGCATAGAGGATGCGCTTTCGCTCAACAGCCTGCCGATGCCGGGCAATTCGCGTTTTGATACGGCGCAGCGCACCGCCGCATACAACAATGCGGTCAACGCCTACCGTCAGATCCTTGACGGGCGCACGAAGATATACGATAAGGACGCCAACAATTTCGGCCCGCACCTGGGTCTTGCGTGGGACCCGTTCGGAAACGGCAAGACTTCGATCCGCGCAGGCTACGGCATCTACTACGACACCATACTGGGCGCGGTCGTCAGCCAGTCGCGCAACGTCTTTCCGACTGAGATCCCGTTGAACATCGATCCGCTTTTTGCGGGGTTCAGCCTGTTCCAGCTCAACAACCCGGCGCTCTTCTTTCTTGATGGCGACCTGAACGCGCCGCTCATAAGGCCGGGCACAGTCAACCAGTTCGGGCTTGGCGGGAACGATTTTGCCGCGGCAGTCGGGCAGTTGTTCCTACAGGGCTCATCGCAGGGGCTTGCCTTCACGCTCCCTGCGAAAGACCTGCCGACCCCTTACGCGCAGCACTGGCACCTCACGCTTGAACGCGAGCTTTTGAACAGCTACCTGGTGTCGGCGGCCTACGTCGGGACGAAAGGCACGAAGCTGACCCGCCTGACCACGCCCAACCTCGGCCCGAACGTGATCCCCAACGGCGAGTTTGTTGTTGTGCCCGGGCTTGGAGTGTTTCTCACCGATGTCGACAGCTTCTTTGCCGGTCGCCCCAACCCGAACCTCGGCCCGTTCCAGATATTCGAGAATGCGGCCAGCTCGAACTATCACGCCTTGCAGCTCGAAGCGCGCAAGCGGTACAGCGCAGGTTATACATTTACGGCGGCGTACACCTGGTCACACGCTATCGATGAGGTCTCGGATGTCTTCCCGCTCGCCGGAGCGCCCGTCCTCCCGCAGGATTCGAGCAACCCTGGTCTTGAGCGAGGCAATGCGAGCTTCGACGTGCGCCATCGCTTTGCGACATCTCTGATCTGGGACCTGCCCTTCTATCGCGGGCAGACGGGCGGGGTCGCGGGCGCGCTCGGCGGATGGCAGATTGCGGGCATATTCCAGTACCATTCGGGACAGCCTTTCACGCTCAACGTCCCGTTCGATGCGAACCTGGACGGCAACCTGACCGACCGCCCCTCGACGACTAACGGGCTCGTCTTTCTCGATGAGCACGGACCTCAGCGCGTACGCATAGCTTCGGGAGATAGCTTCCTGCCCTTCATCAACGTCACGGGGCGTTTTAATGAAGTCACAGGACTGCCCGAGCTGTTCCCGGGGACGGGGTTCGTCGGTCGCAATACGGTCCGCGCCGACAACTTCATCAACCTCGACGTGGCGCTCAGCAAAGATTTTCGCTTCACCGAGACTCAAAGCCTGCTGTTTCGGACCGAGGTATTCAATATCTTCAACCGCGCGAACTTCGGAATACCCGTCCGGGTGATAGGCGCTCCCGGATTCGGCTCATCGATCAACACCGTAAACCCTGCGCGGATAATTCAGTTCGCCCTCAAGTATAATTTTTAAGCCGGACAGGATTGACAGGATTGGACGGGAGATAATCCTGCCAATCCTGTCTATTTCATGGATATGTTTATGCCCAGGCTTTCGAGGAATGCGGTGGGCCTCTCTCCGCCAATGAGGGCAAAGACGTAATCGTTCGGGATTATCGCAGCCTTCCCCGTAACCGTGTTGAGGGCTACGACCTCTTTCTCGCCTATCTCCTTAACCTGTGTGTTGAACAGGACGTTGATCATTCCCAGGTCGATGCAGTCGTAGAGGTCGATCTTGTTTTCCAGCTTTAAATCGCTTTTGAAATCGTCCCCTCGAATAAGCAGGATGACCGGGTCGCTACGCTTGAAGCTTATCCGATCGCCCCGGCGGCTGAACCCGGTCAGCGCCACGGCTATTTCAACCGCCGAGTTGCCCGGCCCGACGACTATGCACTTCTTGTTGATGTAGTGGTCGGGGTCCGAGAGCTTATACTTGACCCTGGGTTCCGCCACCGGCTCCTCTATGCTCAACCCGCATATCCGGCAAAAACGGGCGCTTCGGCGGCTCGGCATGCCGCAGTTTCTGCATCGCTGGCGATCCACCTTTGCGCTGCACATGGGGCAGAATCGAGCTTCGCGGTGGAGCAGGTTGCCGCATTTATAGCACTTCGACCTGGCGTTCGGGTCGGGCGGGACCATTATCTTAATGTCCTCGCCGGGCACATTGAGCCTTCTCGGCGTTCCGCGATTGCCTATGGCGAGGATGACTTTTCGGACGCGGTAGGCGGCGCGGCGGTCCTCGCCCATTTGCGTCACCACGGTGAATATGCCGTCTTCGCCGTTTATGGCCTCGCAGCGTTCGCCTTCGCGGACCACGACGCCGCTGCGCGTCATGGTGTGGACCCATTCCTTTATGACGTTCTCTTTTATGTCTCTGTTGAGCGCCGGGACGCTGATGCCGCCCGAGACGATCAACGTATCGGGTTTGAAGAATACCTCTTTCCCCTTGCTGTAAGCCTGAATCGTGGCCAGCACCTTGTCCTGCTCTATGGCTATGTACTTGAGGTGGCGCTGGCAGGCGATGATTGCAGCCGACAGCCCCGCCGGGCCTGCGCCTATGATAGCGACGTCATACTCGGCCTTCGGGTTAGGCCCTTCGCGTCGGATCTGTTCTTCGATATACCTGATGACATGACCGCCTTCGTTGATGGCGTTCTTTATGAGCGGCGTGCCCGACACGTCGCCGATAAGAAAGATACCCGGCACATTAGTCATAAATCGCTGGTCTCGTTCAGGCACCTTTCTTTTAGGGATGACCTTCGTTGTGTTGATGACCACGCACGCCTTGGGGCTGGTCGGGCATTCGACCTGGCAGGCCGTATCCTCCATGCACTGGTCCAGGTTCACGGGCGCGGCGATCCCCTTGATTATCGATAGCACGTCGTGCGGGCAGGCTTCGACGCAGGCGTGACAGCCTATGCACAACAGCGGATCGATTACCGGGTGAGGATAAGCAGGCTCCTCTTCTACGAGCTCTTCAAGGTTGAACAGCCCGCTCGTATTGAGCAGCCCGGTGGCCAGACTCTGAGGACGGGTTCGAGCAGTCTGCATGGCCGCTCGAAGCGAGCGACGCCTGCGCGTGGTGCTTGCGGCTACGGCTATCGCTCCAAGCACAGGCAGCAACCCGGCGGCTGCGACCCACGCATACCAGGGCAGCCCGCCCAGCAGCAGTCCCGATTGCGACCCCTTCTGATCGACTTTGAGCATCCCGGCAAGCCCGCCTATGTCCGCAAATATGTCCCTTGAAGGGAGGGGCCGGGCGCTGCCCGTCGTCCCACTGGAGCTTAACGAGGCGAGATACTCCAAAATCCTCTTGTTATCTCTGGCGGCGCTGCTGACGAAGCGGGCGAGGTCCTCGCTGCGGTCGTGCTGCTGGTGACAGGTATTGCAGTTGGCCTGCACAGGCTGAATGGCTTCAGCCGTAAAATCGAGCCCGTGGCATTTGCCGCACTCCCCGCGAGGCGACTCGCGGTAGGCCTCATCTCCCCGGCCCGGCCCCGTGTAGCGGCCCCGGCTGTGACAGTCGGTGCAGTTGAGCCCGCGCCCGGCGCGACCCTCCCGCACGGAGATTTTGCCGAGCTGATGTATGGCATGAAACTGGTCGAAGCTCTGTTGCTCGGCGACGGTTGTGACATCGCGCACCCCGCCGCTTGCCGACAGGGGCCTCGTCAGCGCAAGCGTCTCGGGCAGCCTCCTCTTCCTGAGCTGTTTGGCCGTCAGGGGCTTCCAGACCCACCTGCCCCCTTCCTTCGGATACCCCACCTTTCCCCCGTGCGGGATCGGAAGAACGGTCCCGGAAGGACCGATCTTTCCATCAGTCTTTATCCTGTATACCCCGTTATGGCACTGGTAACAGAGCCCGTAGCTTACAAGTCCGGATCGCCTGTCCGGTCCCCTGTGCTCTTTATGACAGGTCGAGCAGGATACCCCTTCGCGCTCGTGCGCCGGATAGATTTCGGGATTGAACCCTGGAAGCTCATCTCTTTCGGGAGTCGTGTGACAGGACTCGCACCTTATCTGCATGGTGGAGGTCAACCCGTGACAGTCCGAGCAGGAGCCTGTCGAGGAATTGACCGCAAGGTTGCGGGGCGACGCGGCGGTCGAGGTGTGTATTCTTGAAAGCTCCCCGGCTGAGAACGCGCCCTCGTATGCGAACCACGCTGCGGCGGAAAGAGAGCCTGTTATGATGGCCGCGTATAAAAAGTACGACTTACGCCATAGCTTTCTGAGGTCGAGCGTGGGTCGCCAGAAAAACTGCGCCTTGCCCACTTTTCGATTGCTTACCGGGGCCAGCCGCGACTGGGGGTCGAGCTTGCCCGCCTCTCTTTTTCGCTTGGACCAGTAAAGATCGAGCGCGAGGCCCGAGGTATCGGGCAGATAGGCTTTGACGAACCCGGTGCCTGTCATGCGGGTTGCTGTGCCGACTAAAGAGCCTTGCCGGTCCGGCGTGCCGGGAAGCGTGATCTGTATGGTCTGTGTCAGGCTGCCGGAAAGGGAGGTTTCCGGGGCATAGTTTCCGATCTCCAGGCTGACTGTTAATAGGAGGCCTTCCAGACTGTACCCGACCCTCAACAGATACGGGCCTATCTGAATCTCGTCATTGTCGGCGAGCGGCGATTTGTCTACTATCTCTCCGTTGAGCAGCGTCCCGTTCGATCTCGAAAGGTTGAATATCCAGAATACGCCTTCGACCTCCTTTATACCCGCGTGTGTGCGCGATACGGCGCCATGATTGAGGATCAGATCGTGGGTAAGGAGTCGCCCTACGGTGAGGTCTTCTTTATCTATTACAAGGTCATCCGTCTGGATCACCTTGTCTCTTCTCCGGATGATGAATCTGCTCTTCCTGATCACGGTCCCTCGAAAAATGCGGTGTTATCCGGCACAGGAGAATAGTGCATCGGTCTTTTCAATCGACAATGCTCGAAAAGTTAAGCGTGTTCTTTTGTCGGAGCCTGTCCAAAACAGAGCGATAGATTGGAACTATCGAGTGTAAGAATGTTTAGTGAAGCTTTCTATACAACACCTGAGACGGGCCGCATTATAGCAGAAGCCAG
>DASTET010001052.1:0-6390 GCA_035709445.1 Blastocatellia bacterium
GACACCTGACCCCTGATCTGGCGGAGGTCCTGAGCTACAAGGGCCGCCGATTGATATCGCTCGGCAGGGTTCTTTTTGAGCATCTGTTCGATTATTGACACGAGCGCGTCGGGCGCATCCTTGCGATGCTTCTTTACAGGAGAGGGCGAGCGCTTGCTTATCGCTTCGATGGTCTGAAAATATGTGTCGCCTTCGAATGGGAGCCGCCCGGTCGTCACTTCGTACAGGACGACGCCAAGCGAAAAGATATCCGTCAGGTGAGTGATCTCGCCGCGCCCCGTCGCCTGTTCCGGCGACATATAATTCACCGTACCAAGCAGCACGCCCGATTCCGTAAGCCTCGTCTTGCTCCTCGCGCGGTCGACGAGCGGCAAAGGCTTGGCCAGTCCAAAGTCGAGCACTTTCACCTTGCCCCGGTCGGTGATCATTATGTTTGAAGGCTTGATGTCCCGGTGCGCCACGCCCCGCTCGTGCGCCTCCCAGAGCGCCTCGGCTGCCTGCTCGCCTACTTCTATGATGGTCGCCAGGTCGAGCGGCCCGTCCGCAAGGCGATCTGCAAGCGTCTCGCCCTCGACGTACTCCATAACGATATATGGGTTGCCGACGGCTTCGCCTATCTCGTATATGGTGGCGATGTTCGGATGGTTGAGCTGTGATGCCATGCGGGCCTCACGCAGAAAGCGCTGGTTCATGGCTTCGTCTTCGACGTACTTCGACGCGAGAACCTTGATCGCCACCGTGCGGTGAAGCTCCGTGTCGTACGCCTCGAATATCTCGCCCATGCCGCCCGCGCCGAGCGACCTTCGTATATCGAAGCGGGCTATGTGACCCTGTGGCTCGATGAGCGGCGGGGCCACAACCTTCTCTGTCTTGCCGTCGTGGACCGCCATCGCCGCCCGGTCTGTCTCGCGCAGCTCGGTAGTGATGATTCGCGGGCGCGAGATCACGGACGAGAACAGCGTAGAGAAGACCCTCGGCCCCCGGTCGTCCTCGATGAAATAGCCCGCCCGCTTCAGGTCTTCATAGATGTGCTCGTGCTCTTTTTCGACCCGCCCGTTTTCGACGAAATCGCGCATGGCGCGGCGCTGGCCTTCGTTCATATGGTCCCATATGAAGCGGAACTGCCCCTTCGCTTCATCCAGAAATGTCGCCTCGACCTCTTCCCGGTCGAGCTTTCCCTCGTTCTCCGACAGGTAATCGAAATAGGCTGCGCAGGCGATCTGCAAGAAGTAAGGGAAGTGGCCGCCGATCTCCATAATTCGGCGCGCGTAGCCTTCGAGCGGGAGGCCGGCTTCAGCAGAGGGGCGCTTTATAAGCTCGATGGCCTCCCTGCGGCTGAAGGCGCGCAGGAAGACGTTCGTGAAAATATTGAAGAAGGGCGAGTCGGCTATCAACTGCGTGTGGCACAGATCTTGAAGATCGCGCGCCGAGCTTGTCACGTAAGCGACATCGTAGTTGTTGGCTATCGAGCGAAGGAAGGAATAGAACTCCAGGTCGAAGGCGCGGTTCGTGGTTATCGCGTCGAACTCATCGAACAGCACGACGAGCTTGCGCCCGTCGCGGCGAAACCCTTCGAGCACCGCTCTGACGGAATCGAACCCCGGATCGAGCGCCGTAAGCGACTCGTCGCCGATCTCTTTCGCCACAAGCATGAAAAGCTCTTTAAAGAATTCCGTCAGCGTCAGCCGTCGCTTCTGCTGGAGGTCTATGAAGACGAATGCGTAAGACTCTGCGCTATCCAGGAACCTCGCGCGCACGTCCGGATGATTGATAAAGTAGAGCAGCGACGACTTTCCTATGCGCCGCTCGCCTACGACCGATATCGATTGCGGGCGGGACGCGCCTATGCGCGAGAATATCTTGGAGACTTCGCGGCTGCGACCGTAGAACTGGCGCGGGTCCTTGATGGCTACTCGGTTCAGATACGGGTTTGGCAACATAATAATTCAGAATTGAGAAGCCAGAATTCAGAAGCCAGAAGCCAGAATCTTTAGCATCAGATCCCGATTGAAGCCGAGTGAAATAAATCCGAAATAAGCACCGACCAGATTCTGGCTTCTGGCTTCTGAATTCTGGCTTCTTTCCTCACAGCGTTCGCACTTCTTTGACCACCTGCCATATCGAATGCGACCTGCGAATCCACAGCCGGAACAGGTCGAGCTTGAACCGGAAGCCATCCGACGCGTCTTTCTCAAGCAACTCGCGCCGGTACATCTCTTCGAGCGTCAGGCGTATAGTGTTCTCCGACAGGTTCACAGGATAATCGTTTGCCCTGACCGACGTGCGAAGCTCGTACGCGGTCGCATAGGCGTTCCCGTCCGGGAGTATCTCGGCCAGGAGCGATAACGCAAGCTTCTCATCATCCGACAGCGCGTCCCAGGTGTAGATCATCTGAGGCAGCGGATTATCGATAATATCGGCGACAACGGGCTTCAGGTCCGAGAGCGTGACCCAGTTCTGCTTGTGCTCGTTCATGTAATCGACCAGGTTCTGGCATATCACCTGGGTGTAGAAAGGCTGGCCCGCCGTCAGCCGGTAAATCACGTCCGTGACCCCGCGACCATAGACAACCCGCTTTGCCACGGGCTCGGTTATGAGCCGCAGCGTGTCCTTGTCCGACAGAAAACCGACCTTGCGAAACAGCGATCTTCTGAGCAGTTCGCGCCAGTACTTCTTGTCGCGCTCCTCAAGCCGGCGCGAGCCTGTAAAGATGAGAGATAACCGCTCTTTGTTGTCCATCAACCCGGCGAGAAACGTAAAGAGCTCCGGCGAGAGCTTCCCTTCATCGACCTTGGCTTCTATCAGCTCGTATTCGTCCATCAGTATGAGCAATGTCCTGTCGCCTATCGCCGCGAGGACCTCGTCGAGAAAATCGACGAAGACCGGGTAAGGATTTCGCCCGTCGAACTGAGGCAGGCTCAGGCCGCTGGGAAGCGAGCGCGGAGCAGGTCCGCCCGCCTGAGAAGCCTGGCCTATCAGCCCCGCCCCGCTCGCTGCTACCTGGGCGCTTCGCGAAAGGGCGCGGCTTACCGATTCGACAATGCGGCGTGATATACGCTCGAAGAATTCGGAGTCGGACGCGATGACCATCTCCTGTATATCGACGAAGACGGGTATGAACCTTTCGCCGAGCCTGCCGTTGAGCACCTGATAGAGTATCGAGCTTTTGCCTACGCGACGCTCGCCGCAAAAGACTATAACCACGCCCTGGTTTGCGCCCTCAAGCTTTGTCCTCACATAACGGAAATCGTCTTCGCGGCCATAAAACATCTTCTCTGTGCGTATGGGATTTCCCACTATGTAAGGGTTCGGCTCTATGGGGACAAAGCTTTTCAGCTCCTTCGGCAGGATGAACTCGCGGTCGCGCAGTCGATGCGCCACGAAAAAGGCTGCCACAGCCAGTCCCAGGAAGGTGAAGGCCAGAGTATAAAACCACCACCTCTTCCAGAACGGCGAGCCTATTCGCAGCGGCAGAGTGGCGGCGGGCGAATTCATGCCGTAAAGGTCGCGGTTGAGAGCGATGACTTCAAAGACATGACCGCCTTCGCCGAGGTCGAGTCGCGTTACCTGGCGTTCGGCCCCCTGTTGAGCAGGCAAGACCTCCCACTGCCCGTCGCCTTGCTCGGAATTGATGCGATAGATATAACGCACCTGTCCGGTCGTGGTGACGGCGGTGAATTGAAATGCGAGCTTGTAGTGACCGTAAGGCAGGTCATAAGACGCGGCCTCGGCGGCACGCAGCTTGTCAGCGACTTTGAGCGAGACCTGCGCCTGCGGGGCTGTTCTTACAGGAATGTGGCGCACCACACCTTCGTCGGTAGCGAACCATATGCGGCCCTCGCCGTCTTCGAAGAAAGAATTGATGCGGTTGCCGGTGAGCGCGTAAGCCTCGCCCGAATAGACCGTCGACATCACCTGCCCGCCCGTGAGCAGGAACTTCTTCACCTGTCCGCTCTCGGTCCCTACCCAGAGGTATCCGTCGCGGTCTGCGAAGAGAGTGTTTGCGGGCTCGCCGTCGAAGGTCGTGAACCTGCTGCCCCGCCCCTGTTCGCTATAGACCTGTACTCCGGCGTGAGTGGCGACAAGCAGGCGCTCTTTGAATCGAGTTATCCACCGCGTGTCGTTATCGGGAAGGCCGCGCGTCGTGTCGATCAGGTCAATACCGCCGGTCTGCCAATCATACTTCACAAGGCCGCGCGCGGTCGCAAGCCACAGCCTGCTCCCCTCTTCCAGCGCGTGGCGCACGTCGTAGCCGGCCAGCCCCTCTATCGTGCGCACCTCGCCCTGTTTGAATACGCTTACCCCCCTCGCAGTGGCAAAGAGCACAGCCTCGCCGCCCTGCACGCTGGCGACATAGCTGACGTTGTTCGACGGCAGCCCGTTGCCTTCATTGAACTGAGTAAGGGTCTGCCCGCTCAGCCGCGCCACACCCTGTCCGGTCGCAAACCATATCGCTCCCGAGCGGTCGAACATCATAGCTCGCACATCGCGCTCGATAGCGCGGAACCGGTCTGCGGCGACGAACCTCTCACCCTCCAAAGTCGATATACCGCCGGCTGTGACGAAAAGCAGCCTGCCGCGTCCGCCTTCGGGCGCGGGCTCTTCTATGACCGCGCGCACGTCGTTATCGGCAAGCCCCCGGCTCGATGTGAAGTTCACGAAGCTATATAAATCGGCCTTGACCGCGCCGTTGTCTGTGCCGAACCATACAAGCCCTTCGCGGTCCGGGAGTATCACTGCGACCCGGTCGCGGTCGAGCACGGTGATTCGCTGTGACTGGCGGTCTTCAGCGTCGTAAAGCAGCGCGCCGCCCGTAGCGAGCGCGAACCACAACCGCCCGCTGCGGTCCTGGCTTATTGCGGTCACGCCTGTATCGGCCGCAACCGTTTTGTCAGGGTTGTTCGATCCCGTATCTACAGCCACGCCTGTCACGCGGCTGCCATCAAAAAGGGCGACCCCGCTGCTGGTCGCAAACCAGGCTTTGCCCGCGCCGTCTATGAATATGCTGCGAACATCGGTGATCGCGGTCGAGTCTGAAGCCTGCGGCCGGCCCGGCTGAGGCCTCGCGCGTGGGGCACGTCTGCCGGCTCGCGCGGGTGCGCTAGGCGGCTGCCGGGTCTCGGATTGCGATGATTGAAGAGTCTGCTCAAACCTGCTGATGCGTTCCCCGTCAAAGGTCGCGGCCCCGGCGGCAGTGGCAATCCATATCTTCCCGTTCGCGTCTTCTACGGTCGCGCGCACGTCGTTCGACGGCAGCCCTTTAGTCTGATCAAAAGAGGTGAATGATCTGCCGTCGAACGACATCAATCCGGATGGCGTCGACACCCATACCCTGCCGCGCGAGTCTATCAAGAGATGGCGCGCGTCGACGCCGTCGAGCAGTTTCCCCCGGTCCGTTCCGTCCTTGCCTATGCGCCGCACTCCCGATGGGGTAGCAATCCATATCGATCCTTCCCTGTCTTCAGCAATCGCGTGCACCTCTTCCCCGTTCAATGCTTCGTAAGGCGAGCCGCTTACAGCCGACGATTTGAACTCCGCTCCGTCGTACCGCGCCAACCCCCGGTCTGTGCCGAACCAGAGCCAGCCTTCGCTGTCCTGAAAGATCACCTGAACATTTTTTGAAGGCAGCTTGGGCACGCTGTCGCGCGAGACGGCCTTCTCGTTTATAGGGATGACCGGCGCAACCAGCAGCCTTAACGGGAATTCCGTAGTTATTCCGGGAGAGATGAAGACCTCGTTGCGGTATTCATCGAAGCCCCGCAGCGCGGCGGTCAACTCGTAAGAGCCGGGGGCGAGCCTGCCGAAATAAGCATCGCCGCTCTCGTCGGTCGTCGTCCGCTGAACGATCCCCCCCGTGGCCCCCCGCTCCTGGTTATAGAGCGTCACGGTCACACCACCGAGCGGTTGATTGCCCGAATCGAGGACGGCTACGTGAAGCGAAGAAGGCGTGAGCTTGATGGTGGGCGTGTGAGTGTCTTCCACGCGAGCGATCGTCAGGCTGACCCGCTCTTTTCGAAACCTAGCGGCCTCGGCAGTGATGAGATACTGGGCAGGCTTGAGCGCCTTGAACTCGAACTTGCCGTCCGCCCGCGTAAAGACCGACGAAAAGAAATCCCCGCTCGATATCGTTACCTTGACATCGGCTACAGGCGCGCCCCTGTCGTCCTGCACGACTCCGCTGATTGTCGCTCCCTCTGCCTGCGCCGCGCTTGCTCGAATCAAAATATATCCGGATAGCGACACGGCCAGAGCCACGACAAGGATAAGAAAAAGTCCTGCAACCCGGCCCGTCGCTGAGCGAGCCCTGGCCGTTTGTATTTTAGAATAGCTTGGACCTTTAACAGACACTTCCTTAAATTTAGTCCAGAAAGCCCTTAGAGTCCAATAAAA
>DASTET010001053.1:0-3673 GCA_035709445.1 Blastocatellia bacterium
CGCCGCCTAAGGCAAGCGCGAAATCGGTGTTTCCGTCTATGTTTTCTACTTTGGATCTCGCGCCGCCAAGCAGAATGTGGCCGAAACCGGTCACCGCGTCGCTGCGCGCTGAAAAGCGAGGCCCGAACAGAAATGTGTGAGTGCTGAAATCGAGCTCGCCGCCTGGTATATCGACGCTGCCATAATGCCCGCTGAACTCGGCGACAAGCCCCACGCGCGGGCCGAGATTGCCGCTAAAGCTCAGGCCGAACCCGTGGAGCCCTTCGCGATCCAGGACATCGGCGCTGAAGTATGCATACCCGCCGAAGATCTCGGAGCTCGGATAGCTGTCCTGCGCCTCGGCAGGAAGGGCCGCGACAAACAACACTGCAATCATCATGAAAAGCTTTCTCATTCTCTTTCCTCCTGAAGTGTTTGCTTCATCCATGTCAATGATTGAGTAGAGCGAGTTTCGGACGCGCATAATGCCGTTCAGTTCTCGGATGAGGCGGCGAGTATTTACCGCAGGGGACGCCGCAGGATAGCAGAGGAATACTCTCTTCTGCGATCCTGCGGCGTCCCCTGCGGTTATTCTGACTTTCGAGCTCAATATATTCTCTGGACCTTGATGCCGGTTTAATACTTCTGAAGTATCGCTATGGACGAATAGCCTTCCCGCGCCAGCCCGTAAGCGCCGGTCTGGCACAGCCCGACCCCGTGCCCCCATCCGCGCCCCGTGAAGACGAAAGCAATCACTCGCCCGCGCTCGTCGCGTTCTGTGTTTACCACAAAGAGGCTCTCTTTCAACCCGAGTGCTGTTCGTATTCGAAAGCCGCGCAGCCGCTCGCGCCCCTCGCGGCCTGTTATCTCAAGCTCCACCACTCGATTCGACGGCCCGTGCTCGACCGGCGTGATCTCTTCGATCTCGCCCACGGAAATATTCGCGCGCGCAAGGCGGCGGCGTATCTCATCAAGCCCGACCTGCTCCTGCCAGTAGCTGAATTTTGAAAAGCGGTCGCTTGCGGCCCCGCGCTCCGAGGTTTCGGCTTCGAGGAAATCGATGCGGCCTGTCGCGTTGAGGTGATAGCTGATGCGCTCGCCCCCCGCGAGCGCCAGCCTGTCGACAGCTACGCTGTCGCTGCCTATTCGCCTGAAGAGCCACGCGCCACGCTCTATCTCAAGAGTCGTCGCCTCGCTCGCAATCAGGCGATTGCCTTCGCCCGCCCTCGCCGTTTGAGATTTCAACTCCGATAACCCGGGCTTCGAATCGAGCGCGCGGGCAAAAGTCTCGATCGCATATCCGCGCGTGACAATGACTCGTGCGCTCAGGCGGCCCTCGGCAGGCACGCGCAGGATGCCTTCCTTCAAAAGCATAGCGACGTCTGCCCTCATATCTCCCGCTATGTCCGCGCCGCCAAGCCCCGACAGCATATAATCGGTGTCGGCCTGCGACATCAGACGGCTTTTACGGCCATCGCCATAAATGGCTGCCGCTACAAGCTGTGCGAACGCGGGGAGCCTGGTCGAATCTCCGCGCGGCGCTTTAGCCCTTGCTCGCCGGAAAAGATAAGCGAGCTTATCGGCCCATCTGCTCAGCTCGTCCTGGTCTGCCGCGCCGCGAAGGTACTGTTCGGTTATTCGACCGGGCAGCGCGAACCCGAGCACTTCGAGCAGGGCCACGTCGCGCGCCAGCGAGCGCCCGCCTGCTGCCCCGACCGGCTGAATCTGTCTGTTGGTCGTGATCTCGTGGCGCTCGATCAGATGGCGGTCGGGCGCGCATTCGACCGAGCGCAGGTAGGGCGAGGCCGGTCCGAGGAATACAGATTCGTTGTTTTCGGTCCGCCCACCGCAGGTGGAGGTGTAGAGAGCTTCGATGGGCGCGGCGCGGCTGCCTTCTCCAAAATAGAGGGCCACCATCCCGCGAGTCTCTTCGACCGCGCGAT
This sequence comes from Blastocatellia bacterium, assembly GCA_035709445.1. GTDB lineage: Bacteria > Acidobacteriota > Blastocatellia > UBA7656 > UBA7656 > DASTET01. The sequence goes on from DASTET010001053.1 coordinate 1,923, forward strand.
TCGTGAGCGGGTGCTCAGCCGAAAGCCCGCCGTAGACCTGTGACTGCGCAGTATCCTTGAGATCATACCCTTCTCTGCTGAAACGGCCCCGGCTCGCCAGCGCGTAAGACCGCGCGGCGATGGCCTGCGCCTTGAGCGCTTCGATCTCAGGGAAAGCGGTGGGCGAAAGCTCAAGCGGCACGACCCCGCGCAGGTACTCTTCCATAGGGAGCGCGTTTATGACGTTTATCCGCCCGCGCGGGTTGAGCACGAGGTGTATCTCGCCGCGATAATCTTTGTTCCCTACGCGAACCGCTTGAGGCTTATCGATCCTTTCGGGCCGCCGCTTGTCAGTCGGCCTCTGCTTCTCGTTATCCGGATGTGAAAGCGTCTTGTTCAGTTCGCCGCCGGGCGAGACGATCAACACGTCTTCGCTTGCAGCAAGCATACGACCGGCTTCGAAGGCGACCACCTGCGTCTCGCTCACGCTTGCGACCGCCTCGCTCGATTTGCCTGCGGCCTCAGTGTAGCGGGCGCGCGGCCTGTATCCGGCGGGGCGGTCCTTCTCCTTTTCATCGTTTTTTGGGGGTGGTTTCCGAAGAGCGGCGCGCTGCTGTCGCTTCACTTCCACGCGCACGGTCGATGCTGCAACCTGCCCGTCATCGCGGTCGCCGATTGCTAGATGGCGGACGTTTAGCCCCGCGCTTGAGCTTAGCGAAACGGTCGAGGCGTCGGAGATCAGACATACTCTTATGATGGGGCCGTCGCCGCTATAAAGTTCCCTGTCGTCGGAGACGGTGCGAGGGCGAGAAGGGCTATCCTCGCCGCCGGACCTGTTGCGCGTGTCGCGGCCCTTCGAATCCGCTTTTTGCATGGCGGCTGCCGTATTGAGCAAGAGCGGATGGAAAGAGCCGGATGCAAGAAGGGACAGGACGATTGCGCAGCCTCTTCGCGCCGGACTACATGAAATCTTCATAGGCGCTCACCGCCAGGGCGTATAATAAACCGTCACCGTGAGGGTGATCATATCGCCTGCGTCTGGGGGGTATCCTTCGAAGGGGCTAGCTATGTATATAGCCTGTTTGGCAATGTCGTCAAGCTGTGAATATCCGGTCGAGCGAGCCAGCCGCGCGGAGAGTATGCGCCCGCCGCGACCTACGAGCACCTCGAAGTCTGCCGAAACCTTGTCGGGCAGCACGTCTTCGATCCACTTGCGCGGCATTATTCTCTCGTTGGCTTTTCTGATCTTGGCCCGCACGTAAGCGAGGTACTGGCTCCGTATGACTTGAAGTCCGAGCTCTCTCGTCCCCTGGCCCTCTGCGCCGCGAGGCGATCTAATCTCCGTCGCATTGCTGCCGCCGGGCGGCGTATCGGCGCTGGCGCTTTGTTGAGGCGCGGGCGGGGGCGGGGTTGTATTCGGCGGAAGCTGGGCTACCACGGGGGCCGAAGGCGGAGGGATGCGGTTTGCCTGCACGGGCGCGGATGCGGGCGGCGCAGGCTGAGAGGGCGGCGCCGAAGGGGCGGGCCTTCTGGTCGAGCCCGCCGCAGGCTCGGCGTCCTGGCGTCTGCCGAGGCGTGGCGAGCGCGGGACGAGGTGGACATCGTCGGCCTGGTCCGGGTCGAACTCCATCCGGCTCACATCGGCTCGCTCGATAGGCTCGACTAAAGATCGGAGCGGCTTGCTCGGCGGGGGCGGCGCTACATCTATGAACTTGACGATCTCTTGCTGCCGACTAATGCTTTTCAGTCGGCGCTCGCGCGAGCGCAGGTCG
>DASTET010001054.1:0-3042 GCA_035709445.1 Blastocatellia bacterium
GTAGTCGACGGCAGCTCTTTTACGACCGCCTCCGAAAAGAACCCGACGCTTACTATCCTGGCCCTGTCGTTGCGGGCCACAGATTATCTTGCCGAAGAGATGCGCAAGGGCGACCTGTAAATAGAGCTCTCGGTTTGAAAGCGGGAGTCCTGGCAATCAAAGTCGGAATTTAACCACAGAGGTACACAGAGGATCGAATGATTCCTCTATGTACTCTGTGGTTACACGACCGATCGCTTCAGTCGGCAGCGTGAAAGTGCCAGCGCGTTGCGTCCTTTGGAAACTGCGTCCAGGCCAGCGCCATCCGGGGGCGGAAGACATGCACTCCGCCGGATTCATACTCCTCAGGTCCGGGTTTGTAGCCATACTTCCTTGCGGATTCTTCTGCGAGCCGGGTTGTCAACGACCGGTCCGCCCCGCGAAGCACCTCCGCGTCGCCGTGCAGTATGACCACGTCCGAGCCGCTTTCGAGATGAACGCATACGGCAGGGTTCGCCGCCAGGTTGCGGCTGCGGCGGGTCTGGGGGCTGCCGCCAAAATAGAGACGGTCTTCAAGCCAAATGCCCCAGACCGGGGTGGCGTGCGGCCGTCCGTCAGGGCTGACCGTGCATATCCAGTAATTCTGGGCCTCGGCCATACGTCCGGAAACGTGGGACCACGGGAGCATCCCTTTCTTGTTCGTGGGTATGCCGTATCCCGGCATATGAGGGCGGCTCGCGCCGGGCTCGCCTGCTTGCTTCGACTTAGGCATAGGTTTACGGTTCGGCATCGCTGACTCCTGTTGAGAGGTTTCTCGGTTTAGCTTCCGAGAGAGTATACCCTTCGCTTCCTGACACCTTGTGTCATATTCCCTGACGTGCGGAAGGAAATAATCTAAGGACAGGCAGGAGTCTAATAAAGGCCGCTTCGCTCGCCAGGTCGTCGCCCGGTTTATAAGGCCGCCACCACCATTATCTCGACCTTGAGACCGGGACGGGCCAGCCTGCTCTCGACGCATGCGCGCGCAGGCGGGCTGCCGGCCGTCACCCACGCATCCCACACCGCGTTCATCTGGTCGAAAGTCGATATGTCTGACAACCACACGTTGGCGCATAAGAGCTTTGATTTGTCCGTGCCCGCATCCGAGAGCAGGCCGTCGATCTTTGCCAGAACCTGCCGGGTCTGCTCCGCCACGTCTGCGTCGGGGTCGTCCGCGACCTGGCCCGCCAGATAGACCGTGTTGCCATGGATTAAAGCCTGGCTCATGCGCGGTCCCACCTTGATACGCTCGATTGTCATAGCCCTTCCTTTTTGTACTTGCCTGGTTAGCTTACCGATTGAAGTCTACGGCCGCCGTGTTGCCGCCGCTTATGAGGACACCGACGCGCTCTTCGGGGCGAGGCTGGTATCGGCGAGAGAGTAGCGCCGCCATCGCCGCGGCCCCGCCCGGTTCGGCGACGATCCTCAACACCTTCCAGAGCGCCTGCTGTGCCTCTCGAATCGCTTCGTCCGTAACCAGCGCGACGCGACCGACATACTCTCTCGCGATAGGGAACATGATCTCGCCGACGCGCCTGGGAGCGAGAGACTCTGCCGCGATTCCTCCCGCTTCTGCATCGACGGGGTGACCCGCTTCAAGAGCCTTTGTCAATGTCGGGGCGGTCTCCGGCTCGACGCCGACGATATTGATTTTGCCGCCGTACCATGCGGCCACACCTCCTATGAGCCCGCCGCCGCCGACAGGGACGAGCAGCGTGTCAAGCTGCTCATCCTGCTCCTCAATCTCCATGCCCGCTGTCCCCTGGCCGAGCAGCGTCTCCGGCTGATCGAACGCATGGACCTGAAGCGCGCCGGACTCAGCCGCCCACTCTTCGCTCATAGCGAGCGCGTCCGAATATAGCTCGCCTGCGACGACGAGGTTTGCTCCATATTCGCGTATTCGCTCTATCTTTGCAGGTGAGGAGACGCCGGGCAAAAAGATCTTTGCAGGGACGGCGAGCCTCATGGCGGCGTATGCGACCGCCACCCCGTGATTGCCCCCCGACGCCGCGACGACGCCCGCCTGCGGAACTTGCCGCGTCAGCAGGTTTGTGAATGCGCCGCGCGCCTTGAACGAGCCGGAGTGCTGAAGCAGCTCCAGTTTGAGGCTCAGATAGACCGGGCCGAGGCCGAAATCAGCGCCTGAGAGACTGATGACGGGCGTCCGGCGAATATAGGGTCGGATGGTTCGCTCGACTTCCACGATCCGGTCCCGGTTGATCAGTTGAGTCGATATTGTAGCCATGAATTCTCCGCGTCATGTCAAAAATAGGCTCGACCGGTAGCGCGCGCCCTTGCCTTTCGAGCACGCCATGCAGTATAAGGGGAATTAAGGAATTAGGCAATTAACTAATTATGAGTACGGACATGGTTCTGGCAATACAGGCGCTCGCAAACGAGCGGAGGCTTCAGATACTGGAATGGCTGAAGGACCCGGTCGCGCACTTTCCGCCGCAGGTGGATGGCGACCTCGTCAAAGATGGTGTCTGCGGGGTCTTTATCGCGGAGAAGCTCGGCGTCAGCCAACCGACCGCAAGCGAGCACCTCAAGATACTGACTCAGGCCGGATTTCTTCGCTCCACGCGTATAAAGCAGTGGACGTTTTATAAACGTGATGAGCCGCGCATTCGAGAGATCAAGAAGGCGATACTGTCGAGCATTTAATAACCGCAAAGGACGCCGCAGGATCGCAGAGGATTAATACTTTACCCTCTGCGTCCTCTGCGGTAACAAACCAGATCGTCTTTATTTCGTGCCGCTCGAAGCCCGGAGCTCAAGATCGGACCGGACCATCTCACGCATCTTTTGCTGGACCGGTTGTGCGCCGCGGCTGTAATTCGACATCACTATGGCGGTCCATCCGGTTCCCAGGAACATATCGAGATTGGAGCTGATGCCCGGAAACCCGCCGCCGTGCCCGGCGATCTGCGACCCGGCATCCACTTGAAACCCGTAGCCGTAATTCGGGGAGTTCAGCTCCGGCTTTGGTGAAAGCAAGAGCTTCACATACTCTGCGCCGACCAG
>DASTET010001055.1:0-3267 GCA_035709445.1 Blastocatellia bacterium
TTCTTGTGTGTTTAAGTGGATCCGGGCCGTACCGCTCTCTCTTATCATGGCAGCTTTCTGCTTCGCGGTTCTCATCCTTTCTGCTACCACGTCATCCCAAGCCGTTGGTACCAAAACAGGACACGGAGTCTCAGGCGCTCAGGAGAAACCGTGTCCGACTTGTCCAAAAGAGTTGCCTGAAATTGCGGCGTTCCGAGAATCGGTCGGCGGTCCGGTTAAGGCTGTTATTGTCGAACTCAGGGACGTCCCGGGTGTAGTCCGTAAGGTCGCCCTCGAACAGCAAGGGCATTCTATGTCGACGGGAGAACTCGTCACCTACAGCCGAGCGTTACGCAATAAGCAGGATTCTCTGCTCTCTTCGCTCCCTGGTCGCGGCGTTCGGGCTCTCCTGCGAAAAGCAAAGGCACAGCAGATAGATGGCTCCCTGCGCCACATAGAGTACCGTTTTAGCTACTTGCTCAACGGCTTTGTCGCTTATGTTGCCGATGAAGATATAGATCGGCTGCGATCGCTTCCGGAGGTGAAAGAAGTCCATGAAATTCAGCCGGTAAGCTACTTTCTGGATAAGGCCATTGATTATAGTCTGGGCACGCATTCCGGCGCCACTGACCGCCGCCTTGCGGTTTATGGCGCAAACCAGGAGTTCAGCCCGTCGGCCGTGCCCGGACACCCGGAAGCTCCGAGTACGTCGCGTATAGATGGCTTCGAAGGCCAGAACATCAAGATAGCGGTAATTGATTCCGGCGTTGACTGGCGTCACCCGATGTTTGGCGGGATTGGCCAGACGACGCCGCTGCCGCGCATTTCAGGCAGCCCGGAGAGTCCAGGCGATAACAAGAAGGTTATATACTACTATGCCCTGTCATCACCGGGCGATCCCACTGATGATTTTGGTCATGGTACGTTAGTCGCTTCGTGCGCCGCAGGCTATAGCGTGGATGGCAATACGCTGCCGCGCCCAGGGTACGGATTAGGCAGAGATGGACAGGGTGTCGGTCCTACGCCAAATAACGTCCAGTTGTTCGGGACCGCGCCCCAGGCGCAGATAATGGCTTACAAAGTCTGCGGCCCTTCGAATGCCTGTCCGGGCGACATCGATCTGGCCATTGAGGACGCTGCCTCTCCTTTCACCCTTGTGGGGGCGGGTGATGGCAATTCAGTCCCGACACCAGTGCCCAAGCCGGTGGCCGACGTGATTAACCTTTCTCTCGGCGATACTACGGGCGATCCCGCCGGCTCGACCTCGCGGCTGGTTAATAATGCGGCTCTCGCAGGCACAATAGTGGTCGCGTCGGCTGGCAACGCCGGACCGGGCCCGGGCACGGTGGGAGCCCCGTCAGCCGCGACACTGGCAATCTCGGTTGCAGCCAGCCTCGATCCGGGCTCTACTGCCGTAGGCGACGTGCTTGCCCCGAATCAAATCCCGGGAGAGACGGGCGCCAGCGGCTCAGAAGGTCCTGCACCTGAAACGGGCGGTGATTCAAGCGCGAATCTGCCTCAGGCAGGAGAGCGTCAGGCTATGACGCTATTTCCAGTCGCCGGGGGAGGCCCGATCCCTCACGGTTCACTTTCATCGCATTACGTCTTCGTCGATAGACGAGATGCGGCAAGTACCATCCCTCCTGAGGTACGAAATCGTGTCGCGCTCGTAAAAGGTAGCGGAACGTTCGCGCAGATTGCCAATGCTGTAGCCCCCTTCAACCCATCCGCTATACTCATCATCACTACCGTCGAATCGGCGACAGCCGTGGCGGTCCTTAATGGCATTCCGACCTTCACAATAGGTCCGGGCAACGGAAATTATCTGATTGACAGAATGCGAGATGGAGATCCGGGAGATGGCGACGATAACATCGATGTTCCTCAGGGTATGATCTCCCAATTCCCATTGCGATTGGCGGAAAGCGCCACTTTTGAAACATTCCAGCCCTCAATGGCCGGATTCAGTTCGCGCGGTCCGAATGATCATGGTAATGCGCGCTTTCGTACAATAAAGCCTGACGTTACAGGTCCGGGCGTTGGGATTGTTGGCGCGGCGACAGTAGAAGGATTGCCTGATGAGACGGTTGGCCTCGCCAGCACAACCGGCTATACGACGGCAAACGGCACAAGCTTCTCAGGGCCGATTACCGCCGGGGCGATGGCGCTGATTCGCCAGCGCGTGCGCGAAGAACTCGGCCTCGACACAACAAATCTTGCCGATCCGGCCTATCGCTCCAAACGTTTTGACACGGTAACAGTCGCTCGCGCCCTACTCATGAACACGGCGACGAATCTCCGCAGCGCATTCGGCGTGCCGCAAGCAGATGGCGCAGCGTCTGTCGCTTCCATCAACGATATGGGGGCAGGCCACATTAATATCGCGGGCGCGCTTCAGGCTAAGGCGATTATGGTCGCTCCCACCCTACTCCTGTCGAGCCCGCGAGAGTTTAATCCCACATCGGGCGTGACTCCGAACCCGCAGGGCAATCTGCGCGTCTTGATCCCGAGTGCGAGCTTTGGAGCAGTTCCAATCGTCGACGTGGATGGCACAGTTGTGCGGACACAGGAAGTAATAATTCGTGATATTACAAGCGGAGCGGGCAGCGGCACTTACAACCTGAGTTTCCAGAATAACCGCCATGTGGATGGTTCGGCTTTTCAAGTGAGTTTCGCCTCATCGCCCTCAGGCACGACTACTGTTAGTTCAATATCGGTGCCCGCAGGGGGACAGGCAAGCTTCTACGTGCGTGTTGCCGCCAATGGGAATCTGATCAATGTAGATCCGACAGAATTTCAGTGGTACGTCACGGCAACTCACGCCGCAACGGGGCAGAACCTGCGCATGCCTTTCTACTTCCGGGCCGTGCGACCTGAGATTCCGAACATTACTTCCCCCATTCAGCAAGAGCCGCAGGGCACCGAGCAGCCCGCGCCCTCACCCTCCGACTGCTCGGTCGATACAAATGGCGCTTACCACATCAACTGGACTTACACTAAGCCAAACGGGGGGCCGGAGCCCGTCGGCTTCCGGGTCCAGGAGGGTACACGAAGCGAGGAAAGATTCTTCGACGATGCCAATACGCTGCTCATTGCCGGCGCCAATTCCAGGTGGACTGGCAGCGCTCAGTGGACAAGTCAGGTCAATCCGAACACCGGCAGCTTCGCCTATTACGTTCCGGATGTCGCGCAGCAGAATGAGTCGCTCGCGATGGTTAATTCCATACAATTGCCTGCGGGCGGCGCAACTCTCAGTTTCACCACAACGCAGAACCTGGAAGATGATTT
>DASTET010001056.1:0-2605 GCA_035709445.1 Blastocatellia bacterium
CGACATTTGCGACCGGCACAAACCCTGGCCGCCACGGGATTTTCGATTTCATCCGCCGCGACCCAAAGACATATCTCCCCGACCTCTCCTTGAATCGCTACGAGCAGAAGAACGCCTACATGCCGCCGAAGGCGGTGAACCTGCGGCGAGGCACGCCGCTTTGGGAGCTGCTGTCGGCGGCGGGGATATCATCGAGCATCGTGCGCTGTCCCTGCACTTATCCCCCGGACAACATTCAAGGGCGAATGCTTTCGGGCATGGGAGTGCCCGACCTGCGCGGCGGCCTCGGCACATCGACCTTCTATACGACTGACGAAGAGGCTAAACCGGGAGAGAGCGAAAGCGTATTGAAGGTGAAGGCGGACCCGGGCGGCACGATCAAGACCCATATCATCGGGCCGCGAAATCCGAGGACGCGCTCCGATTTCCAGTTCGATGTGACGATACGGATCGAGCCGTCGGCAAAGCGCATCACTGTGCTTTCGGAGGGGCAGCCGAAGGCGCTCGAAATTCGCGAGGGTGAGTGGAGCGACTGGCTCAGGGTGAAATTCAAAACGGGGTTGTTACAGTCGGTCAAGGGGATGGTGCGTTTCTACCTTGTGCAGACAGCCCCGGTATTCGAGCTTTACGCCTCGCCCGTCAATTTCGACCCGGACGCCCCGCTGTTCCCGATCAGCTCGCCCCCGGAATATGCTAAGGAGCTGACCCGAAGCCTCGGGACATACTATACGACAGGCATGGTCGAGGACCACGGAGGGTTGAACAACGAACGCTTCGATGAGGCCGCCTACCTTGAGCAGTGCGAAGGCGTGCTCAAAGAGCGCGAGCAGATGATGCATTATGAGCTTGAGCGGCTCGACCGGGGCTTCTTCTTCTGCCTGTTCGACACGCCTGATCGCGTGCAGCACATGTTCTGGCGGTTCGGCGAGCAGGACCACCCGGCAAACCGTGCGAGGTCGAACGGCGATCTGGGGCATGTGATAGAGGAGCATTACCGCGCCTGCGACCAGGTCGTCGGCAGGGCGATGCAATATGCGGACGATCAGACGCTCTTCGTCACGCTCAGCGATCACGGCATGAACAGCTTTCAGCGCGGCGTCCATCTGAACACCTGGCTGCATAGCAACGGGCTGCTGAGCCTGCGAAACGGAACCAGGCCCGGCGAAGAGGCGGGCGATTTCTTTCACAGCGTCGATTGGAACCGCACAAAAGCCTACGCCGTAGGGCTTGGCGGCATCTATCTCAACCTGAAAGGCCGCGAGCAGAGAGGGATAGTCGATCAGGCAGAAGCGGAAGCGGTGAAATCGGCCATAGCAGACGGACTGACCGAGCTGCGCGACGGCGCGCTTGAGCGGGTAGCCGTGCGCAGCGTCGCCAGGCGCGAGCAGGTCTATTCGGGGCCTTATGTCGATGAAGCGCCCGATCTGCTGGTCAACTTTTCAGAAGGGTATCGCGTCTCGTGGTCTACGGCGCTCGGCGGAGTGCCCGAAGGCCATTTCGAGGATAACGTGAAGAAGTGGGGCGGCGATCACATCATCGATCCGAGCCTTGTGCCCGGCATCCTGTTTATGAACAGGCCGCTTCGAGAAGGGGAGCCGAGCCTGCTCGATATGGCCCCGACGATTCTTGAAGCCCTCAAAGCGCCTCGCGGAGAGGCGATGGAGGGAGAATCACTTCTGGTATGAAGACCCGGTTATAGGCACGCAAACTCTCCTGACTTTGTTCTGCCATATCGATTCCTCAATTAATAACCGATGCGCCATCGTCAAACTGAACAGTTATTGAACAAGAGATTGCCGGAGGTTACACAATGAAAGCTCAACTTGCTAAAGAAAAAGAGCTGCCGACATACACATCCTTCACATATCCGAGCCCCACACCCTGGCTGTACTCGACGCGCGGCATTGCGGTCCGCCTGTTCATCACCTGCTGGCTGGTCTACGCGATGCACTTTGCGACCAACACCGTGCGCGAGATCTATCCGGCGCTCGCGCTAGGCGACCATTTTTCGTTCCGGGTTGACGAATACGCCAATATGCATCCCGACCTGTTCGAGAAAGAGGGATACGGCTGGCACATAGGCAACAACCCCGGCGCATCGATGCTTGCGGCGATCCCCTATGCTCTGGCGCGACCGATCATCGACCCGATAGTCGAGAGCGTGCAGCGCAAGCGCGCGGCCAACCCCCAGTTGGAACCGCCTTCCTATAACTCGCCCTGGCCCATGGCGCGGGAGTTTTACAAGGAGGCCTGGCGGCGCGGATTAGACATAAAGTTCGGGCTGGGGGCGTTCGTGATGCAATCGATGTGCATGGCCCCGATCTCGGCGCTGGCCGTTGTCGTAATGTTCTTTTTGCTGCGCCGTCTGTTCGGGTCAAACAGCACGGCATTCTGGCTGTCGCTCCTCTATGCATTCGGCACACCCGTCTTTTTCAGGACAGGGTATTTGAATCAGAACCTTATGCTGGGCCACATCGCCTTCATGGGGTTCGTGGCCATGTGGAACCCCGGAGACAACGGTTGGTGGACGACGCGGCAGCGATTCTTTCTCGGCGGCCTGGCCGGTGGAGCTGCCCTGTTGATGGATTACAGCGGCGTGGTGCTG
>DASTET010001057.1:0-7045 GCA_035709445.1 Blastocatellia bacterium
GTAGTGGGGTCTTTCGAGATGAGCTTGTGCAGCTTTGCCGCCGTGTCGATCTCCTCCCATATACTCAGGTCGTTATTAGACGCTGCGCCGTCCGTGCCAAGCCCCACTGCCACGCCCGCCTTTATCATCTGCGGGACGGGCGCGACGCCTGCGGCAAGCTTCATATTCGACTGCGGGCAATGTGCGACGCCGACGGAGCGCGCGGCGAGCGTTTTGATGTCCTCTTCCGCAGGCCATACCATATGCGCCGCGATGACGCTGCTGTCGAGCAGCCCTATGCGGTCGAGATAGGCGACAGGGGTAGCGTTGTAGCGTTCCTGTATAGTTTTCGTCTCCGCAGAGTCTTCGGCGATGTGGATGATGAGCGGTATCTGGTGGCGCGTAGCGAACTCTCGCGCCTGTTTGAGGTGCTCGGTCGAGACGGTGTACGGAGCGTGCGGGGCGATGGCCGGAACGATGAGCGGGTGGCCTTTCCACCTCTTAACGAACCTCTCCATGTAGGCCATGCCCGACTCCCAGGTCTTGTTGTCGGGCGCGGGAAAATCTATCAGCGTCTCGCCAAGCACGGCGCGAAGACCGGCGCGCGCGGTCTCTTCGGCGATAGCGTCCTCGAAGTAATACATATCGACGTAGGTTGTCGTGCCGCCGCGAAGCATCTCAAGACAGCCGAGCCGCGTGCCCCAGCGGACGAACTGCTCGTCGACGTTTTTAGCCTCGGCGGGGAATATATACTTCTGAAGCCATTCCATCAGCAGAAGATCGTCGGCTATGCCGCGAAAGAGCACCATCGGGACGTGGGTGTGGGCGTTTATCAAACCGGGCATTACGACTCTGCCCGCAGCCGTTATGGTGCGTCGCGCGACGAAGGCTGAGGCGACTTCGGATGCCGGGCCTACAGCAATTATGCGCTCGCCGCGAATCGCTACCGCCCCGTTTTCAATCACGCGCAGGTCGCGGTCCATCGTCACGACCGTTCCGCCCCGGATGATTATGTCGGCCTGCTCTCGGGCAGCGCTTGCGCAGAACGGCATAAGCGTGACTACCAGGGCGAGTATCAAAAAGATTATTATCACGGCCTTTTTCAAGCTCTATTCCTCCACGGCGCAGCGAGGGCGCCCTGATTTACGAAGCCAGTCGAGTATATCTAAGCCAGAAGTCAGAAGCCAGAATCCGGAAGTCAGAATCTCTCGCGTAGTCTCTCGATTATTGCCGAGTGAATAAAATCAGAGGCAGCTTCGGCCAACTTCTGGATTCTGACTCCTGGATTCTGGCTTCCGCTTTTAAAGGCACGGCGATTGCACGAAATCATGACTGAATGCTTATCACTTCGACTGAAAACCCAAACAGAAAAGAGCGTCCTGAGACGGGACGGATGTGTCAAGATAAGGGACGTCTCTGAAGAAAGGAGTAGAGAGAATGAGACTTCAAGGAAAAAAGGTCCTGATCTTCGTCGCGCAGGATTTCGAAGACCTGGAATTGCATTACCCGCGCATCGCTTTGAAGGGGGAAGGGGCTGAGGTGACGCTCGCCGGGCTGACCGAAGAGGTCGCTCACGGCAAGCACGGAGTGCCCGCCAAACCCGATGTCAAGGTCGATAAGTGCCGCGCGCAAGATTTTGACGTGATCGTCATCCCCGGCGGCTACGGCCCCGACAAGCTGAGAACGAACGAGCACGTCTTGCGCATCGTGCGCGAGGCGGCGCAGGCGGGCAAACCCATTGCCGCCATATGCCATGCCCCCTGGGTGCTCGTCTCAGCGGGGCTGTGCGACGGCCGTCGCATGACATCGTGGCACTCGATAAAGGACGACCTCATCAATGCCGGGTGCGAGTGGGTTGATGAGCCCTGCGTCGTCGACGCAAACTTTATCACCTCTCGCATGCCGGACGACCTGCATGTCTTCTGCGAGCGCATAATAGAGGTGACCGCTGGCCAGCAGGCCCAGACTGCGCGCACAGGCCAGACCAAAAAGTAACCCGTCACAACCAGAGCATGAGGCATGCAGCTTTCAGGCTTGCATGCCTCATGCCTGAATCCCTGCTGTTTTGCAAACCCCGTCGAATCCAATATAATCAATCCGGCAGATGCAAGCTTTGATCGAAAGTGCAGGTCTATTGATGAGCCATATAACTGAAAGCAAGGTCAAGAAGGTCACCGCGCCTCATATCCGCGCGCGAAAAGGCGGGGAGCCGATCATAGCGCTTACGGCCTATGATTATCCGAGCGCCCGCCTGGTCGATGAGGCCGGGTTCGATTTTATTCTTGTCGGCGACAGCCTCGCTCAGACGGTGCTTGGCTACGACAGCACGCTCCCGGTGACGCTCGAAGAGATGATAGCCGCCTCGCGCGCGGCGCGCCGCGCAGTTAGCCGCGCGCTTGTCGTAGGCGACATGCCGTTCGGCACTTACCAGGACAGCAGGGAGCGCGCCGTCGAATCGGCGATAAGGTTCGTCAAAGAGGGCGGCGTCGAGGCGGTCAAGATCGAAGGCGGCGCGCGCCGCGCCCACATACTCAAAGCCATCGTCGAGGCCGAAATCCCCGTCATAGGCCACATCGGGCTGACCCCGCAATCAGTGCTTCAAATGGGCGGATACCGTGTGCAGGGCAAGACGCTCGAAGCGGCCCGCGAGCTGATCGAAGACGCGCTCGCGCTCGAACGCGCAGGCGCCTTCGCCATCGTGCTCGAAGGCATACCGGCTGAGATATCCCGCTTGATCACGGACCGAATCGGCATCCCTACGATAGGCATAGGCGCGGGCATAAACTGTGACGGGCAGATACTCGTCTTCAGCGACCTCGTAGGGTTGACGTTCGGCCATACGGCAAAGTTCGTGCGCCGCTATGCGGACGTAAAAGCCGTGATAAGCAATGCCCTGCGCCAGTTCGCCGACGATGTCGCAGCTCGTCGTTTTCCCGCCGAGCAGGAAAGCTATCACCTGCCCGAAGGCGTGGTGATCGAAATAGAAGACGAGCACACGCATTCTATGCCGCCTCTCGGCCCCGTGAATTGACGGGTCAGTAGTCAGTGGCCACTGAACTCAATGGAGATAATCAACCGCATACCCCGGATGATGCTTCTGGCGCGAGAGATTCGCGCTGAAGGAAGGCGTCTGGGATTTGTTCCCACCCTGGGCGCGCTGCACGAAGGGCATCTCTCGCTGATGAGCCTTGCCAGAGAGATGAGCGACACGGTGGTCGTTTCCATATTCGTCAACCCTTCTCAGTTCGGTCCGAACGAGGATTTCGAGCGCTACCCGCGCGATCTGGCGCGCGACGCCGAGCTTGCCTTCACGCGGGGCGTCGATTTCATTTTCGCGCCGACCCCGGAAGAGATATATCCGGAAGGGTTCTCGACTTACGTCACGGTCGAAGGTCTGAGCGATCTGCTCGAAGGCGCGAGCCGCCCCGGCCATTTTCGCGGCGTCACCACGGTCGTCAGCAAGCTCTTCAACATTGTTCATCCGCATTTCGCCTTCTTCGGACGAAAGGACGCGCAGCAGGTCGTTGTGATAAAGCGGATGGTGCGCGATCTTGCGATGGATGTCGAGATAGTGGTAGGGCCGACCGTGCGCGAAGAGGACGGGCTAGCGCTCTCATCGCGCAATGTCTATCTATCGACCGAAGAGCGGAAAGCGGCGACCGTCCTCAGGCGGGCGCTCGAACGCTCGCGCACGATGTACAACAGCGGCGAGCGCGACGCCACCAGGCTTATCTCATCCATGCGCTCGCTGATCGAAGCCGAGCCGCTCGCCCGCGTCGATTACGTAGCCATCACCGACACCGCGTCACTGCAACCTGTCGAGACGATACCGAACGACAGGCCCACGTTGATCTCGCTCGCGGCCTTCATAGGCTCGACGCGGCTTATCGATAACATAGTCCTGAACGGCGACCTTTAATCTACTCGCCGCGACCGGCAGGCAGCTCGATGATGAATCGCGCGCCGCGCGGCTGGTTGTCTTCTACCCAGATGCGGCCCTTGTGGTCGGCTATGATGTGGCTCACTATGGCGAGTCCGAGCCCCGTGCCGCGACTGCGGGTAGAGAACTTCGGAAGAAACAGCTTGTCGCGGTCGGCGGGCCTTATCCCGTGCCCGGTGTCTGAGACTACGAGCCGCACCGCGTCGCTCGCTTTCAGATAAGCAGTCTCGATCCTTATCGATTTTGCGGCAGAGCCATTCGAACGGGCATCCGAGCCGTTGCCGTTCCTCTGACCGTCGGAGGTGAGCGATTCGATAGCGTTATCGATGAGGTTCACAAGCACTCGCTTTATCTGCTCAGGGTCTAGCCGCATCACGGGCAGGTCTTCGGCGAGCAGACAGTCTATCCGAATGCCGTTGAGACGCTCGGCATAAAGCCCCACCGCGTCGCGCACGACTTCGTTGAGCGACACATCGACGGGCCGCGCTTCGGGGAGCCGCGCAAAGCGTGAGAACTCTTCTACCATGCGCTGAAGCGTCGCCACTTCGCGCACGATAGTGGAGGTGCCTTCGGTTACTATCTCCTCGAATCGCGGCTCGGTCGGCCCGCCCGCGGCGCGCATGTAGTTTCGCATGATGCGCTCTGCCGAGAGCTGTATAGGCGTGAGAGGGTTTTTGATCTCGTGCGCCATGCGACGCGCGACCTCGCTCCAGGCGGCTGCGCGCTCGGCCTGTATCAGATCGGTCAGGTCTTCTATGACGACCACCCACCCGTCTACGGTCCCTTCGCCGTTTCGGAGCGCGATGGCGGTCGTCGCCGTGTGGAGATAGCTCCCGTCCGCGCGGCGGAACTCTATCTCGGCCTGGGTGGTCCCGGTCCTGCGAGCGCGGCGGCACAGCGAGGCGAGCGCCGCGCCCTGCTCGCCGCCGATCACCTCGCTTATCAATGTCCCGATAGGGGGTTTCTCTTTGAGCCCGAGCATATAAAGCGCGGCGCGGTTTATCGTGGCGATGCCGGTCGTATCATCGGTAGAGATGACGCCTGTCGAAAGCGATTCGAGCACCGTTTCGATATAGCGGCGGCGGTTGTCGAGCGCCTCGTTCGTGCGGTGCAGGTCTTCGGCTGCGGCGACGAGCCGCTCGCGGTTTTCGGCAAGCTGGGCCGACATCTGGTTGAACGAGTTTACGAGCACGGCAAGCTCGTCTTCGGCTATCACGTCGACGGGCTGCGCAAAATCGTCGTGCGCGACGCGGTCAGTAGCCTCGGCAAGCGCCTGTATGGGGACCGTGATGCCGCGCGCTACGTGTAGCGCGAGCCAGCTTGCGGCGAAGATAAGAAGCAGGGCCACGGCGGCAAGCAGCAGAATGTATATCGCCTTTATGCGTTTTATCTTCCCCAGCAGGCTGTGAAAGTTCTCGTGCTGCTCGTCTATGCTTGCGGCGAGCCGGGTCAATTCGGGCGGAAACTCCCGCGCGACTATGAGCAGCCTCCTGTCGCTCTCTACATCCGACACCCTCGCGGCGGCAATCACGTAGATCGGGTTCGGGCTTTCGCCCCCTGCGCGGTCCGTAAGATGATCCGCCGTTTGTGAAGCCTGGTCGCGAATCTTTTCGATCCTCCCCTCCACCTCTTTCAAGACGGCGGGGTCGCTGTTTCTGACGGTTATCCGGCGCGGCGGCGCGACGATCTCGGCGAGCGCGAGATTGTATTCGCTCATCTCCTGCTTGAGCAGGCGCTCGAACTCAGGCGAATCGTAATCGGCGCGCGAGCTTAGCGAGAGGGCGCGGGCCACGGCGCGCGCGATGCTTGCAAGCTCAGCCTCTTCCTTCTTGAAGTAGCTCTCTTCGATAGCCTTTGCGTCGTCGACGATCTGGCGGGCAGGCTCGCCGAACCAGCGATCTATACTGCGATTCAAGAGCCCGAAGGCGAAGAAGAAGAGAAGCAGCACGGGAAGGAGCGAAAGCCCTATGGCGTAGCTTACGAGCCGCGCCTTGAATTTCGACCCGAGACGGCCCGCCCTGCGTTCCTGTGCGAGCTTCAGCACGTTTCGCATCAGGACGAAAAGGACGGTTATGAATGCGAGAAAGTTGAGCGTCGTGAGCGCGTAAAGCAGCAGCGTCTCAGCGGTTGTGTCGGGCGCGACAAACGGCTTGAGATTGAACCCGCTCTGCGCGACGAGCGAGAGCAGAAGAAGCAGAACGACTATCGATAGAACGATGACTCTGGTCAGCCGCCGCCTCCCCCGCTCGGTGAGCTGGCGGCGCGATGTGCCCGAAAGGCGCGGGCCGTTCTGTTCTTGCCGTTCGGTCATACAACAGCCCGGATTCTATCAAAGCCCGCGATAAACGACCAGAACAAAGCTCGGATTAACCGCAGAGGACGCCGCAGGTACGCAGAGGATTGTTTATTCCCCGGCGTTTATTCTCGAATCGGGCGAGCTTGATAGGCCATTGCTTGCTACCTATAATCTTCAGGTTCGTCGCAGGACCAGACAGGAGACAGTATGCCTATAACCAGATCGGATGTCGAAAAGATCGCCGAGCTTGCGAGGCTTGAGCTTACGGCCGAAGAGACCGAATCCTTCACCGAGCAACTGAGCGCGATACTCAGCTACATTGACAAGCTTAACGAGCTTGATACCGCAGACGTTTTGCCCATGTCGCACTGCTCGACCGCGACGGGCGATCCGGAGTACGCGCGGCGCGAGGATCGGGTGCAGCCGAGCCTGGGGCAAAGGCTTGCGACCGAAAACGCGCCCGATGCGGAGACGGGATATTTTAAAGTGCCCAAAGTAATATGAGGCTCTTATAAGGACAGTGATGTGGAACTGAGGAATCTCACGATCAATTCATTAAACAAAAAGCTCGCATCGGGCGAGGTATCGGCGGCTGAAGTCTGCCGCGCGGCGCTCGAACGCGCCGAAAAGCTGGCCGACCTGAACGCATTTATCACGCTCACGCCTGAAAGGGCGCTCGAACGCGCTGCCGATATAGACCGCCTGGTCGAAAAGGGCGGCCCCCTCCCGCCGCTTGCGGGAACCGTCATAGCCGTAAAAGACAACATGGTGATGACCGGCATTCGCACTACTGCCGGCTCGCGTATACTTCACAACTATCGCCCGCCATA
>DASTET010001058.1:0-3698 GCA_035709445.1 Blastocatellia bacterium
AGGTGAGATGATCCCAAACGACACGCGCACCGGCCCGGTCTTCCCGCTTCTGTTCGGCCTCAATATGCTGATTAATACAAGGGACGGCGGGGTCTATACGATGAAGCAGTACCGCGAATGGCTGAAAGAAGCGGGATTCAAGAGCGTCAAGACGATCGATGCGCCGGGCCCCTCGCCCTTGATTCTGGCCGTGAAGTAGAATGCAGGTTGAGTATGGAAACAGAGAAGAGCTTTGAGTCCTCCCTACGGGAATTGGAGGAGATAGTCGAACAGCTTGAGGCCGGCGACCTCCCGCTCGAAGAGTCGCTTGAGCTGTTTGAGAGGGGCGTGCGACTTTCACGCGAATGCCAGAAGCGGCTCGACGCCGCCGAGCGCAGGGTCGAGGTGCTGCTCAAGGACCAGGACGGGACCTATTCGACCGCACGGTTCGATGAGGATGTAGAATGAGCCAGCGCGAAGATATAACCGCTTATCTCGCGCGCCGCGCCGAAGAGGTGAACGCATGGCTTGAGTGCCTCGTGCCGTCTGAGTCGGTCGAGCCCAGGCTGATTCACCGTGCCATGCGTTACAGCCTCTTTGCGGGCGGCAAACGTCTGCGACCCGTATTGCTCCTTGCTTCCGGCGAGGCGCTCGGAGCAGATACGGAAGACCTGATGCCCGCCGCCTGCGCTATCGAGATGATCCACACCTATTCGCTCATACACGATGATCTACCGGCGATGGATAACGATGATCTCAGACGCGGGCGGCCTACCTGCCATAAAGCCTTTGGCGAAGCGATGGCCATACTGGCAGGCGATGCGCTCCTGACGCAGGCATTTCGCGTGCTCTCTTCAGAAGCCCCCTTTGCCGACCCCGCACGACAGGTCCGCGTGATACGCGCGATCGCAACCGCTGCCGGGACGGTCGAGGCGCTGATCGGCGGGCAGGCTGCCGATATAGAGAACGAAGGCAAGCAGACCGACGCAGCCACCCTCGAATACATTCATCGTTCTAAAACGGGCGCGATGATCCGAGCAGCAACAGTCTGCGGCGCGATCATCGCAGGCGCACCGGAAGGCTTAACAGACAGGTTCCGCGCTTACGGCGAGCGAATAGGGCTCGCCTTTCAAATTGCCGATGACATTCTCGACGTCACGTCGACAAGCGAACAGCTCGGCAAGACTCCGGGCAAGGACCAGGCCGCGCTCAAGGCGACATACCCGGCTATCCACGGATTGGAGCGATCGAGACAGCGAATGCGCGAGCTGATAGATGAGGCCATAGAAAACCTGTCGGGCCTCGAACTGCCTACGCAGGTTCTTGAAGATATAGCCCGCTTCATCATTGCAAGGAGTTCCTGAGGTAGCTAATCTTCTAAATGCTAGAGTCAAGCAGGAATTACAATCGAGGAGAATAGACGACCGTCATGAAATTACTATCCCAGATTAATGACCCGGCGGACCTTAGAAAGCTGCCCGTGTCAAAGCTTCAACCTCTGGCGGATGAGATCCGCGAATACATGATCGAAGTGCTTTCAAAGATCGGCGGGCATACCGGGGCGAGCCTCGGACCCGTAGAGCTTATACTCGCGCTTCATTACGCATTCGATACTCCTCGCGACAGACTCGTTTTCGATATCGGCCACCAGGCTTACTCTCACAAGATAATCACCAGTCGCCGCGACCAGTTCCCCACCATAAGACAATATGACGGCCTGAGCGGTTTTCTTCGCCGCGAAGAATCGGAATACGACGTATTCAACGCCGCCCACGCGGGCACATCCATATCATCCGCGCTCGGAATTGCCGCGGCCCGAGACCTCAAGGGCGATGATTTCAACGTGATCGCCTTCATCGGCGATGCGGGGCTTACGGCCGGCATGGCTCTCGAAGGCATTAACCAGGTCGGGCACCTGAAAAAGCGCATGATAATCCTGCTCAATGATAACGAGATGTCGATCTCGCCCAACGTCGGGGCGTTAGCCGGATACCTGAACCGGATTCGCGTGGCACGGCCCTATAACGAGTTCAAGCACGAGGTCGAAGAGCTGCTCAAGTCAATTCCAGCCGTGGGCGAGCTTGTGCTGTCGGGCGCAAAGGCAGTCAAAGACACGCTCGCTCGCGCGTTCATACCGGGCGCGCTCTGGGAAGAGCTTGGGCTCAAGTATCTAGGCCCGATAAACGGCCACGATATCAATTCGCTGCTTCAGACATTCGAGGAAGCGAAGAAAGAAGAAGGCCCCGTACTGATACACGCGCTGACGATCAAGGGGAAAGGCTATGAACCCGCCGAGCGCGATAAAGCGGCATGGCATGGAACATCGGCGTTCGACATCGCTACGGGCAAATTCATAAAGGAGCCATCGAGCGCGCCTACATACACATCGGTCTTTGCGCAGGCGACCATCGACTTGATGGAAGACGACGGGCGGATCATAGCCATAACGGCAGCCATGCCCGACGGGACGGGGCTGAACAAAGTGATGCAGGTATTCCCTGACCGCACATTCGATGTCGCCATCGCCGAACAGCACGCGGTCACATTCGCCGCAGGCATGGCGACCGAAGGGCTCAAGCCTATCGCCGCAATCTACTCCACGTTCCTGCAGCGAGCATTCGACCAGATATTCCACGACGTTGTGCTGATGGGACTCGACGTCACATTCGCGCTCGACCGCGCAGGAGTGGCCGGGGCAGACGGGCCGACCCATCACGGGCTCATGGACTTCGCTTACCTGCGCCCGATGCCGGGGTTCGTGATCATGGCCCCGAAGGATGAGAACGAGCTTCGCCACATGCTTAAGACAGCCGTCGACTATAACGGGCCGGCCTCGGTCCGGTATCCGCGCGGAAGCGGTTTCGGCGTTCCATTCGATGAAGAGATAAAGAGTCTTGAGATCGGCAAGGCCGAAATCCTGCGCGAGGGCGCGGAGGTCGCAATACTCGGCATCGGCAATGAGGTCAATTACTGCATGAGGGCCGCCGACAAGCTCGCGTCAGACGGGATCAATGCGACGGTCGTAAACGCCCGCTTTGTAAAGCCGCTCGATGAGGAGATGATCGTCGCGCTAGCGCGGTCGCACGGATCGATTGTGACGGTCGAAGACCACTACCTTATGGGCGGGTTCGGCAGCGCCGTCATGGAGATGCTCGAAGAGAGGAAGATCAGCGACGTTCGTGTGCTCAGGCTCGCATTTCCCGACCGCTTGATCGAGCATGGGCCGCAGAGCCTGCTGCTTGCCAAGTACGCGCTCGATGCGGACGGAATCTATTCCCAGGTCAAAAACTTCGTCGCAAGCAGGTACAGCTTCGACCCGGTTTATAGCAGATAGTAAGGAATAGACAGGATTTACAGGACCAGAGGATTAATATTGATTATCCGTAGCAGCTCAGCCCGATTCATCGGGCTTGCCGAAGGCATATCATGGCGCAGTATGCGCTTCGCGCCGCGCGGCCAGCCGTTTTACGGCTGGTTTATGGCGGATCATCTAAAGAGAGCCCGTTTTAACGGGCTTACCTCAAGAAGGCTTTAGCCCATTGGCTAAAGCCGTAATGAGAAGACGCTCAAGCGCCCTTTGATGAACCGGCCCAAGCAAACCAGTCCTAAAAGGACTGGCCTATCTGCCTTCGGCAAGCCCGATTCATCGGGCTGAGTAGTTGCGTTTATCCTGTAAATCCTGTTTATCCTGTCTATATTTTACTCCTCGATTTAGATAT
>DASTET010001059.1:0-7745 GCA_035709445.1 Blastocatellia bacterium
GTTGCGGGTCACACCGGAGACGCGCAAGAACGGGTTGACGATGCCCGTCTGTCCGGTGTTGGTGAGGCGGATATTTATGACGAGGCGCAAAGGCCCGCTCGTTGCCGGGGAGAGTTCGGAAGACGAATCGGTCCAGTTCTGATTGATAAGCTCGGACGAGACGAAATCGATT
Organism: Blastocatellia bacterium; assembly: GCA_035709445.1. Taxonomy (GTDB): domain Bacteria; phylum Acidobacteriota; class Blastocatellia; order UBA7656; family UBA7656; genus DASTET01. The sequence goes on from DASTET010001059.1 coordinate 173, forward strand.
CCGGTGGCCGAATTGACATTAGCGCCTATTGTAAAATTGTTCGCGCTATCGCCGAACAAGGCGTTGCCGAGCACGCCTTCGCGCGCCATGATGCGGACCCGCGCGCTTGTGGTCGCAGTCTGCGGCAGCGTCACCTCGAAGCGGTCGACGATTCCCCATATATCTCCGGTGATCGGCGCAAAGTTTAAGCCGCCGTCGGTTGAAAGCCATACCCGCTGCTGGACGGGGATGAAGCCCGAATCTCTCGGCAGGGTCCAGGTAATGGTGACAGGCTCGCCCGCGGCAAGACGCTCGCCGCCGTTCGGGGAGCCAACGAAGATCATCAGCCCGTTCCCCTTTAAAGTCGGCGAGAGGCGGTGCTGTCTGTCGATGCCGCCTTCCGATCCTTCGCCGCCCGGGTCTTCGTAGCTGCTCCAGCCGCCTGCGCCCGTCTGATAGCTGGCCACCGACTGCGGCAGCGCGTCGAGCTTGAGTGATTGACCATCTTTCGCCGAGACCGATAGCCACCAGGGGTTTGTGAGGTCCTCGTCGTGCGGTATTACGACTTCGCCTATCCAGGTGTCGTTGAGATAGACGGTCTTCTGCCAGCCTTCGGTCGCATTCTCGACCGAAAACCTCAACTCGTCCTCCGTCCGGTCGCGACCGAGGACGGCGATAGGATCGGCAGCGACATCCATCGGTTTTGAGAACTGCAAGCGCACCTGCAATCGTCCCGGTTCGAGTCCGGGGAAGCGCGTATCGACTACCAGTTGTCTGGACTGTTCGTCGGTGTCGCGCGACCGGCTCCAGTTCGCGGAATAGACAAGTTTGGTGAAGTTCCCGTCCGAGCCCTGCTGATACGCTTTGACCGATTCGAGAATGGGCGGCCCCGCCGCCCACTCCAGCACGGGCCGCGCGCCAGCCCAGTTCTCTTTGTTTATCATCTCGATCTGGCCTTCGGGCACGTTGAAACTGCCGCTCGAAGGTCGCATCTCGATAAGAAACGGTGCGGCAATTCGATTGACTCCGTAGGCATAATCCGTAGATGAGCCGGTCGTGGTATATAACTCGATAGCCTGCTGAGGATGGTATCGCTTGCGGTCGACTTTGAAAATCTCATCCGATATGCGGGTTGCCAGCGCGGAGAGCGTCTTCCGGTCTGGGGCCGCCACGGTCTGATAGCCCCACGGGTATAGGACCAGTTGAGAGTAATTATGATAATCGAGCTGCGCTCGGAACCGGCGATCGGGATCATCTATGAGCGACTTCAAGGCCTTTATCTCCGGCTCGCTTTCGGCCTTGAGGCCGCGAAATATCTCGTTGTCAGGATCATCGCTCCCGCCGAGGTCATCCGAATAATTCGGGCAGGGCGCATCGCCCGAAAGCCGCCATTGAAAATCGTAATTGCGATTGAGGTCGACGCCTATGGCCGATTTGCACCCTTCAATCGAGACCGGGCGGCGGTTCTTGCGCCACAGCCTGACCGAATCCAGCCGGTCGTTGGCCGAGCCCTGGCTATAGGCCAGCCCGTCCGGATTGACTATAGGGACGATCCATATCTGCAGGCGGTCGACGAGGTGCTTTATAGAGTCGTCCGTCGCGTACCCCTTAACCAACTGATTTGCGAAATAGACCGGCGGCTCGACCGATACCCATTCACGCGCGTGATAGCAGCCCGAAATCAGGACGTCGGGCTTGGTCGAGTCGTTCAGCTCAGGGTTCTTGCTCACTTTGAGCGCAAACATCTGGCGGCCTTCGTAGCTCTGGCCGAGAATGACCAGACGAGCCCTATCCGGGTGCTGCTCGGCGAGCTGGGTGAATTCGGCGAGCGTCTCTTCGTAGCTGTGAAACCGCCCTTCAGCGCCTGCAATCTGAAGCTCACTGCGGTTGGAGCGGTCGGACGAGCCCGCGCCCGAATCGAACGTCTGGCCGGGGAAGAATCGAGGCGCAACCTCTTCGAATTCGGCGGCGGTGTAAAACCCGGCGACTCGGAATCCGCGCCGCGTGTACCTCTCTTCGATATGAGAGACGATCGATTGCTGCGAGCCATCGCTTGAAAAAACATCGAGGTAGGCTATGAGCGAGCCGCTCCGCATCACGACGTTCTCGATATCGCCGAGCCAGTCGGAATACCCGCTGGCCGGGGCGGCGCGCGAGTCGAGATCGATGACGGCGATTCGAACTATGAACTGGTCCTCGGCGGCCCGGGTTTGATATTGCGGTGCCACGGACTGGGCGAGAAGGTCGCCTCGCGAGCGGGCCTGCTGCCAGGCGGCTATCGAGTCATAAAGGACGGTGAGGGTTATCCCCTCGCGGTCGAGCCGCTCAACCATATAATCGGGAGCGGCTGCAACGGTCCCGCCGCCGTCTGATGACCACACATTGATCTCGACGCCAGCCCGCCGGGCGATATCAAAGAGCGCGTCGGGCGATAAAGCTACCCTCACGACCCTTGGGACCATCTCTTTACGCAGAAGCTCGCGGCTTACGGCTCTGTACCGCTCCCAGGCTTCCCGTCTGAGCTGAAGGTCGGGATGATTGAGAGCAGACGGCCAGAGTTCGAGCGCGCCGGGCTCATCAAGCTGCGCCAGAGTCTCCAGCGCGTGTCGAAAATCTTCGGCGAGACGGGAGCCGAGCCTGGCCTTCAACTCTACCTGACGCGCGGCGCGAGAATCATCGCGGGACAGAGCGCGGCCCGCGCCTGCCGACTGCGCTGAAGCAGGCCATAACGAGTTTGAGCTTGCGATCAGCAAAGCGAGGGGGGCCAGTGCGAATAATGCTTTCGCTGCTGAAGGGAAAGAACTCAGCTTTCTCATGCCGATTTCCTTCGGTTTTCTCCACAAGGGGTTTACCAGAAGGTCGCCTCCGCGTCAAGAATTTCGCGAAGGCCAGGGCGAAACAGCAATTGAGCGAAAGGCTCAAAAAGAAGAGCCACGGCAGGCTCGCATCCGTGGCTCTTCCCGAGATGAAACGAGACTTGCGTTGGGGCGCAAGCTGCGGGTACTGATAGAGCTTTACGGCCTGCCGCGACGTCTTGTAGCAGGCTTTTCGGCCTCGACCTTGAATTCATTCTTGAGCGCCTGGAGCGAATCCTTCACCTCGGCGACGCGCGGGTCGGATGCAGGCGCTTTGGCCACAAAGTCCGCCAGGTAGTTGGCCGCCTCCTGAAGCTTGGCCTTGTCGCCCGAAGAGACAAGCGTCAGCCCCAGACCGTAAAAAGCATCGGCGTTGTTGGGATCGACTTCGAGGACCTTCTTGAAAGCCGCGACCGCCTGATCATTCTGGTAGGAGAGGCGATAAAGCTCGCCCTTGGTGATAAGCCATTTGACCCTGTTGGTCGAATCAAGGGCTTCCGCCTTGTCAAGCATCTGCATCACCTCTTCAAGCCCGTCGGTCATCTGATAGTACTGGACCAGCAGTTTGACGTTCTTGGCGAGGATGTTGTAATAGACGATCAGGTCGTTGTTGATGTTCGGGCTCGGATCGGTCGAAGCGATAGTGATGGCCTTCTTTATAGCCTTCACCCCTTCTTCGAAGTGGGGCTTGGCCTCGGGAACGGCTTTCCGGTTCTTGTTGAATATGTCGGCCCCGACAAGGTAATGAGTCTCGGCGAGGCTGGCATTCGCCTTGTGGGCGACCTCGATGAAGGCTTTATCCTTTGTGGGATCGATATCGGCAGCCAGCTTGTACTCGCTCAACGCTCCCTGGAGATTATCCGCCTTCTTCAGCTCGCCGGCCTGGTTGTAGTGCTTTATGGCTTCGTCGAGCTTGCCTTGAAGCTGCTCGCGCTCCTTCTTTTTAGCCTCGTACTCTTTGGCGGAGGCTTCGGCCTTGGCCCGGTCGGCAGCAGAGGCTGCGGGCGGCGCGGCGGCGGCGGGCGCCCCTGACTTGGATTGATTTATCGCCGCCATGACCTGTTCAAGGGTCATCCTGGTCCCGTCGCCAGGATTTGCGACCACATCGACTACGGGGCTTTGAGTGATCCTGACGCCGTTAACCCAGGTCGGCTGCAAGCCTGGCCCGGAGACGACGACAATGAAAGTCCCGGCCAGCGGCATGCCAAGGCGAATGTAGTGACCTGCCTTATCGGTCTTGACCTCCCAATGAGCCTTGATGTCGGTGCGATATATATCAACCAAAGCTCCCGGGACGGGGTTGAGCGAGCCGTCTTCGGCCTTTACCTTGACGGTCCCTTCGATAGGCCCTGTCTGCGCGAGCGCAGATATAGACAACACAACCAGAAACACGCTGAGTCCAGCGGCTCTCTTTAAAATTTTGCTGATCATCGAGAGTCCTCCATTACTGTGGGCAGATAATATCTCTACTCAATACGATTTTCATTGAATACGACGCTTCTGCTCGATCATTCGTTGGCACAGGCGAGCAGGAATATTTTCCACTGCATTATCTTGAACTGCCACCTGGAGTTTCAGTGTATATCACAGGTTTTTTGGTGTCAACGTAGCAGCCTGTCCTTAAATCGTGTTGTCGGATCGAGCGATTCTTCGCGCAAACTTGACAACAGCGATCTCTTCCGATAGCTTTAACCTTTTCTGTAGATACGTTTATCGAAAGGTATATATTATGAAAAGGACTTTTCAGCCCAACAATCGCCGACGCGCAAAGACGCATGGCTTTCGCGTGCGGATGAGCACGAAGGGCGGACGCCTCGTTCTCAAACGCCGCCGTGCTAAAGGGCGCAAACGTCTGACCCCGTCTCATTATTAGAGTCTGGCGAGTCGCGAGTCTGGCGCGTCCCGCTCCTCGCGGCGCTGATTAATTTGCAACATATGGTTTATGCGATGTCTGTCTTCAAAGCGACTCGCCAGACGCTCGACTCGCCAGACTCGCTAGACGCTTTATGGGGTTTCCCAAGACAGAGAGGGTTCTCAAGCGCGAGGAGTTCCAGCGTATTTACCAGCAGGGGCAGAAGGTCCAGGCCAGGTACTTCACCGCTTTCGTTCTACCGACTGAGGACCGGCAGCCCCGCATCGGTATAACAGTGACTCGCAAGTTCGGCAAGTCGGTCGAGCGGAATCGCGCGCGCCGCCTGTTGCGCGAAGTGTTCAGAAAAAACAAATGGCTTGTGCCGCATGGAGTTGATATAGTCATTAATGTCAAAGCAGCTCTTTCTGAGGCTGATTTCCGCGAGCTTGAGAGTGATTTTGTCACTTTTCTTGAGAGGGTGGGCAACAAGTGAAGTTCGTGCTGATCTATCTTTTGCGGGCTTATAAGCTGCTCATCTCGCCGCTTCTCCCGCCTGCGTGTCGCTTTACGCCAACCTGCTCGGAATATGCGATAGAGGCGATAAAAAAGTACGGCGCCCTGCGCGGCTCGTATATGGGAGTGCGGCGGCTGCTGCGATGTCATCCCTTTCATCAGGGCGGATATGACCCCGTGAAATAACCTAAGGAGCGGCTGAAGTAAACGAATGGATCGACTGAGATTAACACTGGCATTAATACTCTCAATGATGGTGCTCATGGGCTGGCCGCTGATCATGCACTTTTTCTTCCCGCAGCCCGAGCGCCCCGCTCCGATACCACCCGTCACTGTCGACCAACAACCGCCGGTCGAAAACGCGCCTCCGCCCGCCAGCAGCGCGACTCAGCAGGCGTCTCAGCTATCTCCTACCGCCCCGTCCCAGGTCCAGACCACTCAGGCGTCCAGGCGTGAGATCACCATCGATACGAATTTCTGGCATATAACGCTCTCGAATCAAGGCGCGGTCGCAACTTCCTGGGTGCTGAAAAAAGATGGCGACGGGCGAGAGATACGCACGGCCACCGGCGCTCCGCTCGAGCTTATTCCGCAGGAGGCCATCGAAAGAGTAGGAGCGCCGCTCAGGGTCTTCCTGCCATGGTCGCCCGCGCTCGCCGCACAGCTCAACCAGACAAACTTTCAGATCGAAGGCGCTGACGCGAGCGAGCAGAACATAACCGTCGAGCCCGGTCAGCAGCGGCAGATATCTTTTATCTACTCCTCGCCCGCAGTCACCGCTCGCAAGACATTTACATTCTACGGCGACCGGCTCGTGTTTGACGCAACGGCGGAGGTCAGCTCAAACGGCGAGCAGCAACCTGCCGGGTTGGTCCTCGGCCCGCGCATAGGCGACCAGACCGACAAGCAGGCGGGGGGCACATACAGCACACCGCCGCAGATTATCGCCTACACAGGCAGCGGGGACCGCGAGCAGTTCCTGGGCGCAAGCATCACGCCGCCGTTCGCAAAGATCGTCTCTATCGATCCCGGCTCTAACCGCATAGCGATTGATAAGCCGCTGGCCGGCGACGTAAACAGGATCAAGATCGTGGCTGCCGACGGGCACACTCTCATCGGATATGCGATCGTGACAAACCACGAAGAGGGCAGCCGCCTGCTCACGGTCGATTCGATCCCTGAGGGAGCAGCCCCGGGCAGCGGGGTCGCGCAGGGTACGGATACGCTGCGTCAAAGTTTTAGATGGGCAGGTGTCGTAGATCATTACTTCGCGATGGTGGCGATCCCGGAGCGCCCCATTGACCATATCACGCTGACCAGTCTTCAGATGAAGACGTCGCCTCAAGACGAGACGCCGCAGGACTATCCCTCCGTAGCGGTCCCGACCCCTCCCGATTCCCCTCTGCATATATTCGTCGGGCCGAAACAGCCGGAGGTGCTTGCAGCTATCGGGGCGGAATATGGGACCGATCTCGAAGCGCTGATCGATTACGGGATTTTCTCGTTTATGATCCGCCCCATAGTTCCGACCATCGGCTGGGCGCTCGACGGGCTGGCAAAGCTGTTCAACAACTACGGCTGGGCTATAGTGGTCGTGACGACGATCATAAATCTTGCGCTGTCGCCGCTCAGGTGGTACAGCTCGAAAAAGATGAAGAAGGCGGCCAAACACCAGCCGCGAATGAAGGAGCTTCAAGAGCGTCTGAAAAAGCTCAAAGAGAATCCCAAAAAATACGAGCGAGAGATGCAGCAGCTTCAGCAGGAGCAGCTGGCCCTGATGAAAGAGGCGAATCCCCTGGGCGGGTGCCTGCCGCTGTTGCTCCAGATGCCGATCTTCTGGGCCTTCTTTGTGTATCTGACCATCTCGCTCGATGTGCGCCATGCCCCGTGGCTCGGGTGGGTGACGGACCTCTCCAAGCCTGACCCCTTCTATGTGCTGCCAATCCTCATGTGCGTTACGATGATCGCATCGACTGCGCTCACCCCGCAGCCGGCCACCGCCGACCCGTCGATGAAGATGCAGCGCATTATGATGACCTGGCTGATGCCTATAATGCTGACATGGTTTTTCTTCTTCTCAGCGCCGAGCGGGCTGGTCCTCTACTGGATGGTCAGCAACGTCGTCGGCGTTGTCATACAGCTCGTCATAAACAAGATGACGGCAGAGCCCGCTCCGGCAGATGCCGGAGCCCCGCCGGGCGCGGGGAAGACGGATAGCGCGAAGCCTGCAAAGAAGGGTGATGGGACGCGCAAGGGGAAGGCTTCAGATAAAGAACTCATGAGGGCGCCAAGTGATGTCAGAAGATGATGTGATCACCGTGGTCGAATTCACGAACCAGATTTTTGATCTGAGCGGGCTTGATCTGGTAGCCTC
>DASTET010001060.1:0-8107 GCA_035709445.1 Blastocatellia bacterium
AGACCGGTCTGGTCGTCACGCCGATACTGCCGGGGGATTCGCTCCTCTTTGCAGCCGGGGCGCTCGCGGCAATTAGCGGCAGCCCTCTCAATGTCATGTTCTTATTCTTGCTGCTGACCGTGGCGGCCGTCCTGGGCGATACGGTCAATTACTGGATAGGCTCGTATATCGGACCGAGGGCATTTAGGAGTAAGAGCAGATTTCTCAAGCGAGAGTATCTCGACAAGACGCACGAATTCTACGAGAAGTACGGCGGGAAGACGATCATCATCGCCCGCTTCGTCCCCATAGTTCGGACATTTGCCCCGTTTGTCGCGGGCGTGGGCAGCATGACGTACTGGCGGTTCTTTCTCTATAACGTCGTGGGAGGCGTTCTCTGGGTTGCGATCTGCGTATTTGCAGGCTATATCTTCGGGAACATCCCGTTCGTCAAGAAGAATTTTTCTATCGTAGTCCTCGCCATCATCTTTATATCCATTCTGCCGGGTATAATCGAGTATGTCCGCAGCCGAAAGAGAAGGTCCGAGAACAAGGCGGTAGACGGAGGTCTTATCGTCCAGGCGAAAGAGCCGGCGACCGACCGGGTCCCCGATTGAAGGATTTTGCCTGCCAGGGCCATTCAGTTCTCGCTTTGAAGGGAAGTTCTTCGCCATCAAAGTCGAAATAACTACAGAGGACACCGCAGGAACACAGAGGAGATTCTTTATTCCTTTGTGATCCTGCAGTGTCCTCTGTGGTTCAAATGCCCATCCTCGACCTAGTTTTGATTGAATCTGTTTGACCTGCCGCACAATTGCCCGTTTGACTGTAGGCTTGCTCGAATATATATACTTATTCCTCGGAGAGTGGATGCGAGGCGATATGAGGGGGTTGGAGTGACTGGTTCTATGAAACTTTCTGATGATCCTCTGTGGTACAAGGACGCAGTCTTCTACGAAGTTTACGTGAGGGGTTTTTATGATTCTACGGGTGACGGGATAGGCGACTTCAAAGGGTTGACTCAAAAGCTCGACTACCTGGAAAGGCTCGGCATAGATTGCATCTGGCTTCTTCCGATGTATCAATCTCCTTTGCGCGACGGCGGGTACGACATATCGGATTACTATTCGCTCCTCCCCGAATACGGCACTCTAGACGATTTTCAAGCGTTTCTCGATGCCGCCCACGCGCGAGGGATTCGCGTCATCGCCGATCTGGTTGTGAACCACACATCGGATGCGCATCCCTGGTTTCAGGAATCGCGCAGCTCGCCCGATTCGCCGAAGCGGAACTGGTATGTGTGGAGCGATACCGATAAGAAGTATGAGGGCGCTCGAATTATCTTTACCGACACCGAACGGTCAAATTGGACGTGGGACGAGGAGGCAGGAGCCTTTTACTGGCACCGCTTCTTCAGTCACCAGCCCGACCTCAACTACGATAACCCTGAAGTGCAAGAGGCGATGCTCGACGTGGTCTCTTTCTGGCTTGGGATGGGGATAGACGGCTTTCGGGTTGACGCCGTCCCTTACCTCTTCGAGCGCGAAGGCACTATCTGCGAGAACCTTCCTGAGACGCACGTGTTTTTGAAACGGTTGCGGGCCCACGTCGACAAGCATTATGCGGGGCGGCTTCTGCTCGCCGAGGCGAACCAGTGGCCCGAAGACGTGGTCGAGTACTTCGGCAATGGAGACGAGTTTCACATGGGTTATCACTTCCCTATAATGCCCAGGCTGTTTATGGCCTTGAGACAGGAAGACCGCAGACCCATAGTCGAAATTCTTGAGCGGACCCCGGAGATTCCGGAGACATGCCAGTGGGGGATGTTCCTCCGCAACCACGACGAGCTGACGCTAGAGATGGTAACGGACGAAGAGCGAGACTATTTATATAACGAATATGCCAAAGACAGGAGGATGCGCCTCAACATAGGGATACGAAGGCGGCTCGCCCCGCTCCTGGACAACGGGCGCAGGCGGATCGAGCTGTTGCATGGGTTGCTGTTCGGCCTGCCTGGGAGCCCCTTCCTGTATTATGGCGACGAGATAGGAATGGGGGACAACATCTACCTGGGCGACCGCGACGGGGTTCGCACTCCGATGCAATGGTCGGCAGACCGCAACGCCGGCTTTTCGAAGGCCGATTTTGCGCAGCTTTACTTCCCTATCATTATGGACCCCGTCTATGGCTATCAATCGGTCAACGTTGAGGCCCAGCAACGCTATGATTCGTCGTTGCTCAACTGGGTACAGCGCATGATTCATCTGCGGAAGAGACATCACGTCTTCGGGCGCGGCTCGATGAATATAATCAAGCCCGAGAATCGCAAAGTCTTCGCCTTTACGCGGGTCTATGAAGGCGAGACCGTGCTATGCATGTATAACCTGTCGAATTCGGCTCAGCCCGTTCAGTTAGAGATACCGGAATACAGCGGAACAATGCCTCTTGAGATGCTGGGCGATACCGAATTTCCGGTTATAGAAGAGAGACCTTACCAGCTCGCGCTCGGACCATACGGGTTTTTCTGGTTCCTTTTAAAAACGGTCTGAGCCCAGGAATTATCAAGAACTCAAAACGTGTCCGCACTCATCAGGCCATTAGACAATAGTCAGGAGGGGCTTATGAGCAATTCGACCAGAGCGGAAAGACAACCAGCAGTCAGACCTCTCAGGTTGAGAGACTGGTTCGCCGACCAGCTCGGAGTCAGCACGCAACGAAAGGGTGATATATATCTGGACATTTCCAGGTCTGCCTCGCTCAATGATGTGAGCTACTGGTTGCAGATCCTTTTTGCCTCGGGTATCGCAACGCTTGGACTTGCGCTCAACAGCCCTGCGGTCATCATAGGCGCTATGCTCATCTCGCCGCTTATGGGGCCGATCCTCGCAGCGGGGCTTGCGCTCGCTTCGGGCGATATGATTCTCGGGCTGCGCTCGCTTACAAACCTCGCATTAAGCTGTCTTCTTGCCATCCTTTTTGCCGTCATTCTTGTCGCGCTCCTGCCTTTCAAGGAGATGACCGGAGAGATAGCGGCCCGCACTCAGCCTAACACGCTCGACCTCGCCGTCGCTCTCTTCTCCGGCGCTATCGGCTCTATCGCCATCTGCAAGGAAGTCAGGGGCGTCGTCACCTCGATCCCCGGCGTGGCCATCGCCGTGGCGTTGATGCCGCCATTGTGCGTTGTCGGATATGGGATAGGCATTTCTTTCAGCCTCGGCGCATCACAGGGGTTACAGGTAGCGAGGGGCGGCGGACTGCTTTTCCTGACCAACCTGGTCGCCATCACATTCACAGCGATGATCGTGTTTCTCGCGCTGCATATCGATAGCGGGCCGGTCAGGGAGCGAGTCCGGCAGTGGAGGGAAGAAAACAGCGAAAGCCTCCTGCTTCAGAATTTTCTAAATCGCATCCATATCTCGGAGAATGTCCGCATGATCGGAAGCCTTCCAGGCCGCATCATGATAATCGGCGTGCCGATCCTGCTCATCCTGATTCCGCTCAGCCAGTCGCTTGCTCAGCTACAGCAAGAGATCGCCGTCCAACAAAGCGAGAACCGTATCCGTAGAGATGTGACCGAGCTGTGGCAGAATTATTTTGGCCAGAAGCCGAACGGCGAGCCTCGATCATACCTGGATCAGCTCTTCATTTCAGAACAGGCTGGCAGTCTCGCTCTGGCGCTTACGGTTATAACGAGCGATCCATACTCTCCGGACGAGAGGAGCGACTGCGCAAAACTGATAGCTGAGCGTCTGGAAAGACCGCTCGATTCACTTTCACTACAGATAATCGAAATCCCTACGACCGCCCAGCTCGCGCTCAGGGCGAGAGAAGAGAAGGTCGAGCCCATCCCGACCGTTGCGCAATTGCAGTCGAACTTTCTGAGCGGCGTGGACCGGGCACTTAGCGGGCTTGTGCTTCCTCCGCCTGCGAAACTACTGAGCTACAGCGTGACTACCAGCAAGAATGAGCCGCTTCAAGTCCATGTCTCATACCTGAGCGATAGGGACATAGAGAAGGACGCGATCGTTCTCATCGAGGAATACGTCAGATCGCGGATGGGGTTTTCGGGAACAAAGCTGAGCTTAGAAAGGGTGGCCGGGACAATCGGCACGATGAAATACAACAGGAACCAGGCTGCCTTCCCCGCCGAGTCTTTAAGCCTGCTCGACATCGCCGGGTCTCTGCTCTACCGTCACGCGAACCTATTGATCGAAGTTGCGCTGGACGCCGATGAGAGCGAACAACCCGATCTCAGCGAGGAGAGAGTGAAGCTCCTGACTGAACATCTCAAGTCGAGATGGCAGGTCGATGAGGCCAGGATTCAGATAAAAAGAGTGGAGGGCAAGGAGAGGACCGCAACGATCCGATTAAGGTTGTCTCAGATATAGCTATGGGAGCCGGTTTCGTCCTTTTCGTATTATTTCATGCGAGGACCGTTTTCGTCGCTGTTTGACCTGTGGGGGGCAAACAAGTAAGATGGTTAAGCATCAATAGCGATAGGTTCTGTCGCCACTCGACGCATGCTTCTTTAGCCAATCGAAGACGTTAACGGGGTAACCGGAATGCACGTAATAATGGAACCCGTCCCTGCGCTCCTCGCCGCCGCGGGAGACCACGGAAAGATTCTCCTTGCCCTTTTTGTCGTGCTGGTCGCGGCCAAGCTCATGGCCGAGCTTTTCGAGCGGATTCGCCAGCCCGCCGTCGTCGGTGAGATCATCGCGGGTGTTATCATAGGCCCCACCCTGCTCGGCCTCGTTATACCTTTTGGGGCTGGCGGAGAGCTTACCAGCATCGGCGTGGTCATCGATGCGATGGCTGAGATAGGCGTCATCTTCCTGCTCTTCACGGTAGGACTCGAAACCCGCCCAAGCGATATTTTCAAAGTCGGAGGCACGGCGACTCTTGTCGCCATCCTCGGGGTAATTGTTCCCTTTATCGCCGGGTGGGGACTGCTCTACTTCTGGCCCGGCCATTCCTGGATCGAAGCAATATTCCTGGGCGCGGCGATGGTGGCAACATCGGTCGGAATAACTGCGCGAGTCCTCTCCTCGATGGGGTTGATCTCGGCCACCGCCAGCAGGATCATTCTCGCGGCAGCGGTCATCGATGACGTGATAGGGCTGCTGGTGCTCGCCGTAGTAAGCAGCCTGGCCAGCGGCAGCGTCGATTACGGGCATATCGCGCTGATAGCCGTCCTCGCAATCGGATTCACGATAATCATGATTGCCTTCGGCACCCAGGCAGTAAACAGGATCAAGCAGCCTATCTCGGATTTAAAGATCGGTCATTCTCTGTTTATCTTTGGCCTGGTGCTTTGCTTCGGCCTCGCGGCGGTCGCAAATCTCATAGGCATAGCGGGGATTATTGGAGCGTTCCTGGCAGGCATGGCGCTCTCCGAGGCGACAGACGAAACCGAGCTTCATCACCAGTTTCAATCTCTCACCGAATTCACCACGCCCTTCTTTCTAGTAAACATCGGGCTCAAGCTAAATCTTGCCATCTTTCTTTCCACCGAAGTCGTCATCCTCTCGATTATCGTCACCGTGCTTGCCGTCTTGAGCAAGCTGATAGGCTGCTCGATCCCGGCGCTCAGTCTGGGCAGGCGCCGGGCCATACAGGTAGGCGTGGGGATGATCCCGCGAGGGGAGGTCGGAATCGTGGTCGCTCAGATTGGGCTTGCCATGGCGGCGGTCGGCGATGCCATCTACGGCGTCGTTCTTACAATGGCGATAGCGACTACGCTCATCGCGCCCCCGTTTATAAAGCTAGCCTTTGCCGGAGAGAAGCCCGAGCCCGTGCCTGATGAGGTGGAAAAAGAGCTTCAGTACGATATCAGGTGACGAGCACTTGCCTCTGCGATTTCAAGAGAGACGATCTGTTAGGATAACTCACCGCATAGGAGCGCAGAGGTTATCTCTCCTCTGCGTCCTATGCGGTTAGACATGTTCGCACAAGACAGATCAGACGTCTCGAACCGGGAAGGCGGGCGCGAGCGGCGGCGGCGCAGGCTCGCTTTCATAGAGTACTCGCTCAAGAAAGAGCCCTGAAGGCGGGGCCGTGTGCGCCGCGACCAAATATTCTGTGAGCCTCCGAGACGACGCGCGGGGATCGAGCAAGGAGATAAAGTCGGGGACCGACAAACTCCCTCGACCTACTTCGACGAGCGAGCCCACTATCCGCCGAACCATCTTCCACAGGTAGTGAGATGCGCCTATTCTGAAAAGGATGAGGTCTCCCTGTGCGGCAAGCTCTACCTGATCTACTACGACAACGGTAGAGGTCTCGTCACCCCGCCTTTCGCTAAAGGCGCGAAAGTCATTTCTGCCGACGAGGGCCTCTGTCGCTTTTTGCATAAGCGCGGTGTCAAGTCGGTCCCTGACCCACCAGACGTACTTCTTCGCAAAAGCGGTCCTCCTCGTTGCGATCTGATAGATGTAGTAGCGGAGCACGGCGTCACGACGTGGGTCGAATCTGAGATCACACTTTTCAACTCTGAGAACATTTATGTCGGGCGGGAGGAGATCGTTGATTGCGAATTTAAGTTGATCGTTCGCGGCGCGTTTGCGGGCAACCAACCTCGCTACCTGCCCGAGCGCGTGAACTCCTGCGTCGGTGCGACCGGCTCCGGCCAGCTCTACCCTCTCCAGTAGCGACCGCTCTGCCGCAGCGCGAATCTCGCCCGCGACCGTCCTGGCCTGCTTCTGCTCCTGCCATCCGGAATACCTTGTCCCGTCATATTCGACTATGAGTCTCCACGCGGGCAAATCCGCCTCCCTTCCCTACGAGAGTATCTCAATTTGAGCCTTCGATCTTATAGCTGTCAAGCAGGTAAGTTCAGGAATGGGGCGAAAATGGATTACAGAAATTGGGCTGGAATTGGTTGTTTACAACACCCAGGATTGGAGTAAAATTGGCCCGTAGAGCTAAGCCAATTTTTGGAGCATTATTCTGTGATACTTCAATTGAATAGAGAGACTCGAATACCGCTATACGTCCAGATAGCCTCGCAGGTGCGAGAGCTGATCGCCGCCGGGCGGTTGAAGATCGGCGACCGTCTGCCCGCAAATCGCGAGCTTGCAAAAATGCTCGATGTGAACCGGACGACTGTGACAACGGCCTACGCCGATCTGGAAGCTGATGGGCTTATCAGGTCTGAGGTCGGGCGCGGGACCTTCGTCGCCGCGATCCCTGCGACAGGGAAGGCAGCCCGCGAAGAGGGTCGGGCCCATCCATCTCCCATGCTGTGGAATGCCCTGCTCGTCTCCTCGCAGCGCGACATATGGCTTGGAGGGCTTCTGCATGCCACTCAGAGAAAAGGCACGATCTCGCTCGCTCACGGTCTGCCTCAGGCGGAGCTTTTTCCCCTTGAGGATTTTCGAAGGTCGGTCGATAGAGTTTTGAGACGCGAGGGGCGCATACTGTTACAACTGGGCGCGAGCGGCGGCTACCCTCCGTTGCTGGAGTACCTGATCTCTCAGATGGCGCTGTCGGGGATAAATCTTGAAAGCGACGAGATACTCATAACGAACGGCTGCCAGCAATCGCTCGATCTGATACGCCGGGTGTTTGTCGGGCCGGGCGATGAGGTCATAATCGAAGACCCTACTTACCCCGGCGCGATCAGCGTCTTTTGCGGGAACAATACGAAATACACGGGAGTCCCTGTTGGCCCTAACGGATTGGACCTGGATGTTCTGGAAGACGTGCTTTCTCAGAGGAGGCCAAAGCTCATCTATACGGTGCCGACATATCACAACCCGACGGGGGTCTCTATGGACCTCGCCGCGCGGCGACGGCTGATAGAGCTGGCGATAAAGCATCGCGTCCCGATCGTAGAAGATGACATCTACAGGGAGCTTCATTATGAAGGGCCGGTGTTGCCGTCGCTAAAGGCGCTCGATAAATACGGTGTTGTTATATCGATTAACAGCTTCTCGAAGACGGGCTTCCCCGGTCTTCGAGTCGGATGGGTGGCCGCGCCCTCGGTAGTGATCGAGCAGATGAATATCGCAAAGCAGAATTGCGATCTGCATGCGAGCCTGCTCACGCAGGCGGCGATTTATGAGTTCTCGCGACACGGGCTTCTTGCAAGGCATATCAAACGGGTAAAGAAAGCATACTTGCAACG
>DASTET010001061.1:0-4398 GCA_035709445.1 Blastocatellia bacterium
GCCCTCGTCCTCATGGTCGTATTGAGCAGGTAGCTCTTGAAATGCTCCTTGACAAGGTTCGAGCAGGTCTTTTCATCGCGTGCGATCGAGGCGCAATAGACCTGGGCAAATTTGTAATCGGATGCATCAATCGTCGCGGGGACATCGATGTAATGATTCTGTTTGAGGTAGTCGGCCAGCATCTCCTGAGTGATCTGGTCCCGGCTGTTTTTAATCTGCGGCAGGCGGAAGTATTTCTGCCTGGTGCGGAACTGCTTCCACAAAGGAACGAGTGACTTGTCGAACTGGGCGATGTCTTCAATGAAGGCTTTTCCGTACTTCTTTCTCGCTCTCTTCCCGCTGAAAGTCATATTGCCGACGAGATTGCCGCTTTGAAGCCATTTCTCTGTGGCGACCGGATCGAACGCCCTCCCTATCAAAAACGCCACGGTCGGAGGCATACTGTTTTGCCGCAGGGCGTTGATCAATAATTCAAGGTTTTCCAGACTGTTTTCATCGGCGCACCAGTTATCTATTCCTTTTTCAGGCTCGCCGTGGCTGCGGATTAGTCCGTTGATCGTAAGCGCGATCTCCAGGCCTTCGAGCGGACGGTCTTTGGCACTTGCCGAATCGTCGGAGCGCGCCTTTTTCAGGAAATCGACCCCCGGGATCGCCGAGAGCTCCTGCATGCAGTGAGCGAGCGAAGGCCGCACGGTCTCAGCCCGGCTGAAACCCCTGCACCCCCCACTCCCTAATAGGAGCGAAAACAACAAGGCTACAGCTAACGCTCTCATTTACGTGCCAGGCCCCCTCGCCCAGATCATTACTCTCCTATCCTGAGCCTCGTAATAATACCTCAAAAAGACTCGACCGTCATACAGCGGAGCGGCGAGTAGAGGTGCAATCTCTCGGACAGGGTTGGGCGGCGGTCAGCCTCGGCCCCTCAAAAAGGGTTTGTGGCGAGCGCCTGGTTGAGCGGGCGATAAAGCTCGTTGAAGTCGCGCACGCTGCGCTCGAAGACGACTTGAAAAGATGAGATGTCTTCGGGGTGCACGGTCAGGTTCACTCCGTTGGCGAAGGCAAGATAGGTGTCGAGCGTGCGAAGTTGCGGCGACATCAGCACGACATAGGTGCGGCGGCGGACCTGCGGAGTCAGGCTGTTGACATACTGCATCATCGCCGCCCCGCCCTGATGCTCCCCGTCAAAGCCGGGACTCAGCACTATAACCTCCGCTCGCGACTCGTGGAGTATCTCTATGGCTTCGGGCGCAAAGTCGGCTGAGAAGACCTCGTAATAGATCGGGTCGAGCGCCGAGCGCAGCCTCTCTCTCTGAGTCGCGTCCTCAAGGCAGAGCAGCACCCGGCGTCGCTGCCATTTCTGGGTCTGAACGACCGGCGACTGCGACTGTTTCACGAGTTGAGAGAGCATATCGGCAAGCGCGCGAAGCGGGTCGTCCGGCGCGGGCGCGGCGCTGACCGTCGGTTTGAGCGAGGCCGTCGAGCCCGGCAGGCGCGGCTCTTCTTTTGGCGGCGGCATGATGGTGACCGACTGGCGGCACCTCGGACACAGCACGTTGAAAGGCTCGGTCGGCAGCCTCTCATCATCAAAGCTGAGGCTCATAGCGCATTGCGGACAACTGGCAATCATCCTCTTTTACTCCCCTCTTCCGATCCTCATCTTATCGCTCGAAATATCGGCCACCCTCATACGGCTCATAGAACCCATATGATCGGCCTGGCGGCTCGGCATGTAGTTGCGCTCATCGCGACGGCTCAACATATCATCCGAAGTGCCGAGCCCGGAAAGTCGCAACATAAGGTTTGACGGATTGGTGGCGAACGCGAGGCCGTCTTCCTGTGTGATCACTTCGCTGCGTATCATGCGCTCGATCACCTGATCGAAGTGCTGCATGCCTTCAAGCTCCCCGTCGTTCATCGCTTCGAGCAGCGTCTTGCCTTCTGTCTCGCCCTGCTCGATGTACTCGCGAGTGCGCGGAGTCGCTTTCAGTATCTCGACCGCCGCTATTCGCCCGGTACGGTCGGCTCGCGGGATCAGGCGTTGCGAGACGATGTAGCGGAACGCCTGCGCAAGCCGCGTGCGTATCACATGCTCTTCGGACTTGGGATATATGCCGATGATGCGGTTCACCGTCTTGGATGCGTCGGTCGTATGCAGGGTCGAGAGCACGAGGTGGCCCGTCTCGCTCGCTTCGAGCGCGATCTCGGTCGTCTCCATATCGCGCATCTCGCCTACGAGTATGACTTTGGGCGCCTGGCGAAGCGCCGCGCGAAGGCCGAGTGCGAAGGCCGGCGTATCGGTCCCTAGCTCGCGCTGGTTGATCGTAGATTTCTTATGAGTGTGAAGGAACTCGATAGGATCTTCGATAGTGACTATGTGATAACTGTATTCCTGATTAATCTTGTCTATTATGGCCGCAAGCGTAGATGATTTGCCCGACCCCGTAGGGCCTGTGAGCAGAACGATCCCGTTTTTCAGGTGCGACACTTCGCCGAGCTGCGGGGGGAGTTGCAGGCTGTCTATCGTAGGGATGTTTGTCGGGATCACGCGCATCACCACCGAGATAGAGCCCCGTTGTTTGAATATATTGACTCGGAAGCGGACCCTGCTCGGTATGGCATAGCTGATATCGGTCGAGCCGGTCTGAGCAAAACGCCGCGCCGCTTCCGAGTTTCCTTCGAGCAGGGCCATTGCGATGATCTCGGTCTGGTAAGGCGTGAGCGTGCGCAGCCCTTTGATATCGACCGGCGTAAGCTTGCCGTTGATTTCTACCTGGGGCGGCCGCCCAACGGAGAAGTTCAGGTCGGAGATGTTATCGGCGACGGCAAGCATTTTGTCGAGAATCGGCGGAAGGTCAAAGAAGCTCATCGGGGTCTCCTGATGGACCTTTGTTCGACTGGCGAATGGAAAAGTCCGCTTTTTTCGGGGTCTGGACTAACTCGGTAGGGGCAAAAAAGGCGTTAAGTCCATCGGGGAGCAGGCATTAGAAAGATACGACAACGTACAGGAAAGTACAATACTATTTTCCGGCAATACTTATGCAGGACAGGATTAACAGAATTGTCAAAATCAGTCCTGAAATCCTGTTAATCCTGTCCTGCGTCAGGTCAACGCGTGGGGCGGTCAGTGCGGATGACCATCTCTGTTCCGGGGTCCAGCACAAGCGTCTTGTCCCCCTCGATATAAACGGTTCCGACTCCCGCCGCGCCGCCGATTACGGCCCCAAGCACCGCGCCCTTAACCCCGCCGATGATGCCGCCGAGGATGGCGCCCGCAGCGGCCCCAGCGCCGCCGCGCACCTGTGAATCTTTTGAGCGGCTGCCCGACCGGACATTACCCTCTTCATCGACTTCCTTGACCGTTTCCGACTCTATCACGCGCTCAAGCTGTGCGCTCATGGCCCCCTGTCGCCCGTCCTTGAGCGTTATCGTGTCAAACGCGAGCGATAGTTCCGTCCGTCCGGTCACCTTACCCGATTTTTCGAGCCTCGCTATATGGCCTTCCACAGTCGCTCCTTCGTAGGCCGCGGGCATGAGGACGATTGCGGTGAACCGGTCGCCGGGACGGTTGTTCTTCGTGTCTATCGGCGATGTGAGCTGAATTCGCATCTCGGTGTCAGCCGGCACATTGACCGGGGCTGATGTGCGAGGGCGAGTCTGCTCGCGCGGCGTGACCGGGTCGCGTTGCGGAGCCGGGTCGTATCGCGGGGGCGGCTCGCTCTGCGTTACCGGCTCGTTCTGGGCCACTGGCTCGCGGACGCGCTGCGAGCTTGCAAGCACTGTAGCGCGGTAAAGCAATTCCGCGTTTGCCGGGACCGATGCGTTGCGGGCACGACCATAATAACCGTCGGGATAGCCTAGCTCGAACCCGAGGCGAAATCCTTCCTGATACTCTTCAGACGAAGCATGACGGGCGTCATACAGGCTTTCGCGCTGCTGGAAAGCCTCTGACTCGTATATGTCGAACCTGGCTTTCTGGTTCCAGTCTCTTTGCCCCTGCGCGAAACCGTCGTTGTATCCCTTTTGATAACCCTGTCCGTAAACGCTGAGCGGAGCTTTCGCCTGCGGTCTGCTCGAAGTGCGCCGCTGCCCGTAAACGGTGGCCGATAAGACCGGCAGCAGACCCGCGGCAATCAATAAGACGCCTAACGATACCGAAACGCCGCGTCGAACTCTTATAATCATTATTTTTCC
Organism: Blastocatellia bacterium; assembly: GCA_035709445.1. Lineage (GTDB taxonomy): Bacteria > Acidobacteriota > Blastocatellia > UBA7656 > UBA7656 > DASTET01. The sequence continues at coordinate 4,192 of DASTET010001061.1, forward strand.
TCCTTAGATCGCTGGCCCGACATTAGTGAAGCAAAATCGACTCTAACAACCATACCGATGCAAATCAACAGCGATATGTTGCTTTTTCCAGACGGCGCTCGTATATTCGTCCGTCTCAACCTGGCGCATGAGTCTGGCGCATGAGTCTGGCGCATGAGTAAAGACATGAGCATCCATCCGGCTTCAATCATAGAAGAGGGCGCGAGT
>DASTET010001062.1:0-2081 GCA_035709445.1 Blastocatellia bacterium
TTTGTTGACTCTGGGGTATCGGGCGAAGCCGACATTGTCTTCCCGGAGATGGTCCGCCGCGTTCTCGAAGGCCGACCGGTATCGGACATCCAGGGGGTCTTCAGCCGGGAGAAAACGTCTCTGCCTGTCTTGAACGGGCCCGTCAAAAATACGCCGGTCATTCAGGAGATGGATTCTATACCGATCCCTGATTATGACGACTACTTTCAACAACTGGCCGGAAGCTCTCTGGACCTGAGTGAGAGGGTCCACCTGCTCTTTGAAACGTCGCGAGGCTGCTGGTGGGGCGAAAAACATCACTGTACCTTTTGCGGGTTGAACGGCGAGACTATGGCGCACAGAAGCAAGTCTGCCGAGCGAGCGTTGAGCGAGCTGGCTCACCTGGCGGACAGGTATCCCGGCCTGCCCGTTCGCGTCGTCGATAACATCCTCGATATGGATTACTTCAAGAGCTTCATACCCCGGCTTGCCGGGCAAAACCGGGGTTTGAAGCTGTTTTATGAGGTCAAGTCGAATCTGAAGAAGGACCAGGTCCGGCAATTAAGAGATGCCGGAATCACGCTTATCCAGCCGGGGATCGAGAGCTTGAGCGATGCGGTCCTCAAGATCATGCGCAAGGGGGTCAGGGGGCTGCAAAACATACAACTACTGAAGTGGTGCGAGGAGCTAGGCGTCGTTCCCGAATGGAACCTGTTGTGGGGCTTTCCCGGCGAGCCGGAGCAGGAGTACCCGCGTATGGCGAAGCTAGTCCCGCTCCTTATCCATCTGCAACCGCCTGTCGCCGCCGTGACAATCAGAATCGATCGCTTCAGCCCAAATTTCAACCGGGCGCAGGAGCTTGGATTCAAGAGCCTGACTCCCTACCCTGCCTATTATTATGTCTATAATCTTCCGGCAGAGGCCATTAACAATTTAGCCTACTACTTCACTTTCGAGTACATCGCCCCGCAGGACGTGGCGAGTTATGTGAGGCCGCTTGCGATTCAGGTCGCCGAATGGCAGAAGTGCTACGAAAAGAGCGCGCTCTTTTATATAGAGAAAGGAGACCGCCTCTTGATCTGGGACACGCGCCCTGTAGCCAGCGAGCCGCTTCTGGTGCTTTCGGGGCTTTCAAAACTGATCTACGAGTTATGCGATCAGATAAGGTCTCCGGGGCAGCTCCTCGATATGTGCAGAAAGCTCTCTCACCAGACGTTCGATCTGCAAACCGTAACCGCTACTCTGGAGGAGTTAACGGCAAGAAAAATTATGATCGAAGAGAATGGATCATATCTGGCCCTCGCCGTCCGAGGGGAAATGGAAGAGATATTGTGATCCGGGGCGTGAGACCATGCTCAAAGCAGGCTACATAATCACGCCCATCTCTCTTTCGCCCCTATCCGCAAAGGCTTTACCGAGCTTTTTCTTTACGTTGATGAGCGTACTCACCTCTTCATCGTTTAAGCACTCTATGGCCTCTTCCTGTTCCGGGGTGAGGCTAACACCAGGGCCTAGCAATCCTGCCTCTTCCAGTTTTTCACGATTTGACATGACTCTCCCTCCTTTTAACTTTCGTCGCCTCAGCGCGGCGATACTATTCAGATCGCTTATCCAAGTCAAGCAGAGCGTATGAGAATTAATGCGCCGGGGCCATTCAGTAATCCTCTGCGTGCCTCTGCGGTTATTTCGATCTTGCTCGACGGGAATCTCCACTTTGAATCGAGAACTGAATAGCCTTGCGCGGTCCGGCGCGTCTTTGCCAGAAGACCGAGCCCGGCCAGCGCCATTCCTGCGCATAATAGAAATTCAGGTTTGCGAGGTAGCGTGCAAAAACCTCGCCAAGCTTATCGGTATAGCCCCTGACCGCCGCCGCGTCGCCTTGAAACCGTCGGTGAATGGCCCGCGCAGCCTCCGCGCCCATCTCCAGCCCCGTTACTATTCCCTGTGAGGAGAGAGGGTCAAAGGCCGCCGAGGCGTCTCCCACTGAAAGCCAGTAGTCGCCCGCCGCTATATCGAGACAGGAGCTGTTTGCGGACATTATGAGCGGCCCCTCCGCCACCTCGTATCCGAGAGACTCTATCCGTTTTCTTATATGCTTCGTC
>DASTET010001063.1:0-3159 GCA_035709445.1 Blastocatellia bacterium
GAAAGGATCGAAACGAGAATGATAGCAAGCGAGCCAATTAACTTTCTTCTATTCATATCCTGCCCTTATTTTCTCAGGTTTCTGACTATCTCAGGGGTTACATCGCCGAAGCTTATCAGGGTGCCGCCGTGCTCTTCGATAAAGCGAATCGCGTCGCTTTTATTCGCGAATGGTATCAGGTCAGGCCCCATAGGGCTCTGGACTTTGCTCTTATATGCCAGGCTGGCCTGGTCGATATTTATAGGGTCTCCCGTGCCATAATCCCGGACCTGGATTCTCTCGATGCTTGCCTTCTCTTTATGCGAATCGGGCACGTCATAGCCTGCGGGCGATGAGTAAAACGTCAGCATATCGCCGGGCGATTCGAACATAAGCTTCGTCCCGTCCTCGTAAAAGATCTCGGTAGCCCACCTGTCCTGAGCCTTCACCCTCATCTTACAGACGGGGCAATAACCTTCTGATGCGGACGCGGAGACAGGCCCGGCGCGCCTGCCGCCGCAAGCGATAACCAGACCCGTGATAACCAGGACTATCAAGGCCAGAGGTGCGACATTAGTTTTCGAGGAGTCCGGAATCATCTATTACGCTCCTTTGAGGCTTATCCATCCGCCGCCTATGACCGCATCGCCATCATAAAAGACCGCAGCCTGGCCCGGCGTGATAGCGGGTTGAGGCTCGTCAAAAACGACTCGCGCCGAGCCCGAGGAGAGAGGCGTTATCGTGGCTGCCGCTTCAAGTGCTCGATAACGAATCTTGACGTTTGCGCGAACAGGCTCGTCAGGCGGCGCGATGGCGACCCAGTTCACCCCCTCCGCTATAAGCGTCCTGCCGTACAGGTCGCTCTTACGGCCAACGACGAGCCGGTTTCTTGGGACATCGATCCTGACCACGTAGAGCGGCTCGGATGATGCCACGCCGATTCCGCGCCTCTGTCCTACTGTGTACCTGTGCAGCCCTGAATGCTCGCCTATCATCCGGCCATCGATTGTCGCAATCTCGCCGCGACTCAAACCGCCTCTCTTTTCAATAGCGTCGTCCATTTCATACCGGGCATAATCTTCGACGAACCGGGCATAGTTACCGTCGGGCACAAAACATATCTCCTGGCTTTCAGGCTTCTCCGCCGTGTTGAGCCCTATGCGACGCGCGATCTCGCGCACTTCCGTTTTTGTCATATCGCCGAGCGGGAAGACCGCAAACGCGAGCTGTTTCTGGGTCATCTCAAAAAGAAAATATGACTGGTCTTTCGATATGTCTCTTCCCTTCCTGAGTATAAATCTACCCGCGCGGTCGTTATATTCCACTCGCGCGTAATGACCCGTAGCGACCCGGTCGGCCCCCACCTTTCGGGCCATCGCCACGAGCCGAGCGAACTTCAGCTTCGTGTTACAGGAGACGCAAGGAATGGGGGTTCGACCCGAAAGGTACTCCTCGACAAAGGGGCGCACGACTGCCCGCTCGAACTCATCTTCGAGGTTGAGGACATAAAACGGAAACCCCATCTCCTCGGCCACTCGCCGCGCGTCGTAAACGTCGTCAAGCGAGCAGCACCGGGAAGGCTGAGGTTCTCGGTCGGGGCCGAGCCTGCGGCGCTGGTTCCAGAGCTGCATCGTGAAACCGACCACCTGCTCCCCCGTCTCTTTTAGCAACGCGGCTGCGACCGAGCTATCGACGCCGCCGCTCATTGCCACTGCTATCGTCATCGCTACCCCCATCCATCTTGGCCCGCGCGCTGGCCAGGTGTTATGATCCTCTCTTGCGGCTGGCATGCGACCATACGCGGGGCTGTCACAAAGAATGAAATTATACACGACGCTTCGACGTTTGCGGAATCCGGAATGGATATGCCAACGAGACCGCTTTTATCATAAACCCGGACCGAACTATTGAGCTGAGATAAACCTTATTATGAAGATAGATCATGGGGGCCTGGAACAGGCCATTGAGAAATACCTGCTGACGCGCGAGCCTTACTATTTGCCTGTCGGCAAAGAATTAGAGCTGTTCGAGACCGCCTATCGCACAAGGCTGCCCGTAATGCTAAAAGGGCCCACGGGGTGCGGCAAGACGCGATTCATAGAGTACATGGCATGGCGATTGAACCGGCCATTGATAACCGTCGCCTGTCACGAAGACCTTTCGGCGACCGATCTGGTCGGAAGGTTCCTGCTCGAAGGAGACGAAACGGTCTGGCACGACGGGCCGCTGACGACGGCTGTAAAGCACGGGGCCATTTGCTATCTCGACGAAGTGGTCGAAGCGAGAAAGGACACCATCGTACTTATTCACCCGCTCACCGACGACCGCAGGATACTCCCGGTCGAAAAGCGCGGCACGATACTTCAGGCGCCCGATGAATTTCTGCTGGTCGTATCGTACAACCCCGGTTACCAGAGCGTCCTTAAAGACCTGAAGCAATCGACCCGCCAGCGGTTTATAAGCCTCGAATTTGATTACCCGCCCTCCCAGCTTGAGACTGAGATACTCATACACGAGGGCGGAATCGATGAACAGACCGCGCGCGACCTCGTGCTCATAGGGGAGAAGGTCCGAAACCTTAAAGGGCACGGGCTTGAGGAGGGCGTTTCGACCCGGCTCCTCGTCTATGCCGCTCAGCTCGTAAGCCAGGGCATACATCCTCACATCGCCTGCGAGGTCGCCATTAGCAGCCCGATAACCGACGATGCGGAGCTACAGCGCAGCATTCGAGAGATCGTTACAACCGTCATTTGAAGCGGGCGGCCTCACGCCCCCTCCCTTTCGGCTCATTCAGTCCCTGGTCGAGAATGAGAATCTGAACCGCAGAGGTGCGCGGAAGATTGTTCAGTCCTCCGCGTACCTGCGGCGTCCTCTGCGGTTATTTCGACTATGGTCGATAGGCATCGCGTCTCTGGCCAAGCTTGAAATGCGGACCGCTTGTGTGGCACCTTGTAAGTGCATGTCCTGCAGCCCCTAATTAAGTGGATGGTAGGTCCGTTAGCGCGGGCGTGGTCGAGCAAGGATGATAAAAGGTCAAAAAGCCTGGATACGAGTTCGCGGGGCGCCTGACGATCCCGAGTCATTCAGCCTGGCGACCTGGAACGGTATTGTATGGGAAATCCCCAGAAGAAACTCGCTGGGCGACATGATATTTATTCAGATACCGGACTATATAGTCGT
>DASTET010001064.1:0-4411 GCA_035709445.1 Blastocatellia bacterium
ACCGCCGCCGCTGTCTCCTGCTTACGTTCAATAACAGCAAATTCACCGGCGGCAATATGATGCTCGCCCCTAATGCCGAAGTCAGCGACGGTCTGATCGAATACGTCCGATGGGGCCCCATCGGACGGCTCGGCCTCGTAGGCAACCTCCCCGGCCTATACGACGGCACACATATAAACCAACCCCTCGCCTCCTGCTGCTCTACACCTCGTATCGATTTTTATCTCGATAAGCCAATCGATGTAATGGTAGATGGCGAAGTTCTTACAATACACTGTGAGCGATTAGATGTATTACCATCGGCAATAAATGTGATGGTGTAAAAAAAAGCGGGCAAATCTTGACACAGATCATTGCGTTTCGCCTCTCGAAAAGAGTTTAATAAGGACAGAAGAAGGGGGCGAAAAGGGAGGCGAAATATGAGCAGCGATCTCACACAGTCCTTCAATGGTTCTGCCGACGAGAAGCTGAATCAGATTATTTCTCTCGTACAGAGACTGGACTCGCGTATGTCTGGCGTAGAGACAAAAGTCGAAGGTATAGACTCCAGGCTTTTGACTCTTGAAGAAAAAGTCGACGCCCGTTTACGCGAGACTCAACCTCTCTGGGAACGAGTCCTCGCTGAGATTGCTGAATTGCGCACAGGACAGGATGAATTGCGCACAGGACAGGCTCAACTGCGAGCAGGCCAGGATGAGCTGCGAACTGGCCATAATGAACTGCGAGCAGGCCAGGATGAGTTGCGGGCGGGTCATGTGCAGTTGCGCTCAATGATAGAGGAATTACGCAAGGAAACGAAGCTCGGGCTCCATAAGGTCGAACGCCAGATCATGCAGTTGACTAAAGAATTCCTTGAGATTCGAGCTGACAATGTAATGCTGGAAGATCGTATTGAAAAACTTGAAGGAGAGAGCATCTGAGGCGGTTGACGATAGATAAGTCGATGTATTAATTTCAACGCTCATCCACGTTGATTCATATGAGCGTTTCTATATCTATAAATAGGCAGTCTAGCGGGCTTCGAAGGGCATATATGGTATTGCGAAGCGTTTTTATCTGGGCTGTCAGCATAATTCACTTTTTTACGGTCTGCACATTTCTCGTCATCCTCGGAATATTCATCGATCCGCGAAAGAACGACCGGCCTCAGAGATGGTTTTTCCGAAACATTCTGCGACTGGCCGGGGTAGGGTTTGAGGTTCGCTATTCGCCTGGATTCGACCGCACGCGGACAAGTTTTTTCGTCTGCAACCACGTCAACATATTCGATGCCTTTGTGATCTACTCGGCGATACCGCAGTTCGTGCGTGGGCTTGAGCTGGAATCGCATTTCAAGGTCCCCGCCTATGGATGGATGATGAAGCGGTTTGGCAACGTGCCGGTCCCGACCGATAACAGCCCTTCCGGGTACAAGACTATGGTCAGGCGCGCGAAGGCTGCGCTCGATAGTGGTGTGAGCCTCATCGTCTTCGCCGAAGGGACGCGCACGCTCGACGGAAGGGTCGGCCCCTTTAAGAGCGGCGTCTTTCGTATGGCGCAACAGTTCGGGTATCCGGTTGTGCCGATGAGCATAGTCGGGTCCTACGAGTTCAACCGCAAGGGGAGCTGGATGCTCAATCCTTCAAAGATAACGGTCTATATGCACGACACAATCGAGACCACGGGCCTCGGCAAAAACGACGTGGAAGATTTGATGAAGCTCGTACACGATACTATCTCACGCCCGGTCGACGAGCATCTCGGGCTAAACCGGCAGGCTGAGGTCGGCCAATAAGCAAAATAACCGCAGAGGTACGCAGAGGATTCTTCAGCGATCCTCTGCGTACCTCTGCGCCCTCTGCGGTTAATTCTTTATCGCATACCGAATCTCAAAGATTCGCCACGATAGATTCCAGCTCCGCAGCGATTGAGGCAGGGTCTCGATCCTTATCGAATACGACAGGCTCGCCGAAAGAGACGCTAACCTCGCCCGCCCGCGCGAAATACCTTCTCTCCTTCTTGAGCCTGAACAGACCTTCGATCTTCACCGGAACGACGGGTAGATTCAAGTCCGAAGTCAATATCCCTATCCCTCGCATGAAAGGTCTCATCTCGCCGTCAGTCGTGGTCCGGCCTTCAGGAAAGACGAGCACGCTGTAGCCCGAATCTACGCTCTCTCCGGCATAGGCGAAGCTTCGGCGGAAGCCGCTCTTTTGCGGAAGCGGAAAAACGTTGAATAACGCCACAACCAGCCCGTACTGCGTAAGCAATCGCAAACGAGCAAACCCGCCCGTCCCCGACGGAGGATAACGCCAGCCTCTCAGCCGCTCGCCTTCCATCGCTATGGCGAGATTGCGGCGATACTTCGCAGGCAGACTCGAAAGTATCAGCCCGTGATCGACCATCGATATGTGATTAGACACGAACAGGACCGGCCCGCTCAGGGCGCGAAGTCTCTCTCTTCCCTGAACACGCGCCCGGCCCATCAACCGGGCTATCGGGAGTATCACAAAATAGAAGACCAGCAGCCTGATCCATGTAACCGGAAACCGGCGAGCCCATCCGGGGTACGGATTCGGGATAGGAAGATCGCGCGCGCCCTGCGTTATCATGCGCTCGATATCGGTCACTGTAGTTGCCGAAGTGAAAGCGGCCTCATCGATCTCAATCTGATAGCGGTCTTCGAGCGCGCTTATCAGCTCGACCCGACCGAGCGAGTCGAGCTTGAGGTCTTCAGCGAGGCTCGCAGACGGTCCTAGCTCATCCGCCGACTGGCCGCTTATCTGCGCAAGGGTCTGAAGGACGGATGACGAGCTCCGTCCGGTTCGGATCTTCTCGTTGCGGCTACTGCCCTCTTCATTGCCTGGAATGACCCGGCTCACAGCTTCGGCGACTGCGCGCTTGAGGACCTTCTGAGTGGTCGAAGTCCTCGGGAAGTCGGCGTCGGGCCAGATAAACCATCGCCGGACCTGCTGGTACTCGCCGAGCGAGAGGTTTGCGCGGCGGACCGCTTCAGCAGCATCTGCGTCACCTTCGTTCAGGATAAGCGCGGCTAAAGGCTCGGGGCCTCGCGGGCCTTCGATCCCGACGACGCAGCTTTCGCGCACTTCGGGCTGGCCGTTCAAGGCCGCCTCTATGTCTTCAGGATAGATGTTTAGCCCGGCGGCGGTGACGATGACATCCTTTTTTCTGCCCCGGAAGAAGAGATTTCCCTGCGGGTCGCGCTCCCCGATGTCGCCTGTTCTGAGCCACCCGTCATCTCCTGCGACCCGCTTCACCCCCTCGCTCCAGTACCCGGCGGATACGTTGTCTCCGCGCACGAGTATCTCGCCGCTTTCGTCGAGCTTCACTTCCTGGCCAGGCATCGTCTTGCCTATCGAGCCACGGCTCAGCCTGAAGGGATGGTTGACGCTTATTATCGAAGCCGTCTCGGTCATCCCGTACCCCTGGACGACCGCGTAGCCGAGCCTCCGCCAGAAAGTCTCGGTCTCGGCGCTGAGCGTTGCGCCTCCTGAAACGAATGTCCAGAATTTCCAGCCGAACCTGTGATGTACCCTTCGAAAGACCCACCATCGTTTGAGGAAGTGAATCCCGTCCGCCGCTTCGAGCTTATGGCGGAAGCTCTCACGCTCGCCTCGCGTTTCATAATCGCGCTCGATATGATCGCGCAGCGTTTCGAGCTGGCGCGGCACGGCGACGATCACAGAGATGCGCTCTCGCTTGACCGTCTGGATTATCTCGGACGGGTTTAACGACCTCTGAAAGAAGGCGACCCCGCCGAGAAGCTGCGGAACGAATATTCCCATGAACTGGCCGAAGACGTGGCTGAGCGGTACAAGGTTCAAAAACCGAATGGGATGAAAGGGTCTCTCCCAACGGATGTATTTTTTTATCTCGCGCTCAAGCGGCGCGAGGTTCGCCAGAAGGTTGCGATGTGTGAGACATACTCCCTTAGGCTCGGCGGTCGTGCCCGATGTGAATATGATCTCGACAAGGTCTTCGGCCCCGATACCCTGCGCCGGGTAAGGCGCGTCGCTGAGGGGAGCTAACATATCGCTCAACTCATCCAGATCGATTCGCGGGAGGGCAGGATCGAGCGCGATTGATTGCTCGGTGCCCGCGAGGAGAAGTTTGGCGTTTACCTGCTGATGGACACGGCGCGCGAAAGCGATTGGGCTGCGGCTGTCGAGCGGGACTATGATCGCGCCGCGCAGCAGGCAGCCGAAAAAAGCGGCTACCCACTCGGCGTTGTTTTCGGACCAGAATAGAACGCGGTCGCCTTTCTCGATACCGCGACTTTCAAGCTCGCGCGCAAACTGAAACGCGGCTGATCTCAATCGGGTGTAAGCCCAGCGATTGACCCTGAGACCGCGCCTGTTTGCCAGCGCCTCATCGTCGCCCCTTGTCGCGCAATCATCCAAAAAACTTAATA
>DASTET010001065.1:0-2044 GCA_035709445.1 Blastocatellia bacterium
TCTGCTCGGAGCGCTCGTCATCGCCACGCTTTCAATCATCTTCACTCCCAGACCGGACGTAGCGCCGACAATCGCAAGCTCGACGCCCGCGCCTTCCACAGCTCCGAGCACAACCGGCGATGCGGTCGCAGCGGCAACCGATGCTCGGACCGCTCCTGTCACAGAGCAGCCGGAGATCGTAGTCGAGGAGACGCCGCCGCCAGCCCCAAAGAAAAAAGAGAAACCTGTAGAGAGCGCGGATCCTAACGCCAGCCTCCCCGCCGCGGTCAGTCCTAAAGAGGCAGCTCAGCCGGATGACGAAGCTCCGAAGGACGCGCCGCGAATCGAAGAGACTAAAGCGAACGCTTCAGCAGAACCTAAAGTAGAAACATCTCCGGTCGTTAAGCCCGCATCCAATACGCGCGAACCGGCAAACTCGCCAAAAGCCGCCGCTACTACGGAGGCTAAGAAGGACAAGAAAGCGGCTAACTCAAAAGACTCCGATAAAGAGTCTGACTCGAAGAAGAAAGACGACGATAAGGAAAAGAAGAAGGGGGGCTTCTTCCGCGTCTTCAAAAAGATTTTCGGCAAGGGCTGATTCCCTGCTTTTCCGATCAAATGATAAAGGCGCTCGCAAATATCATAATGCGAGCGCCTTTTAGTTTCCCTCCGCCTTCGGATCTATGCTGCAATAGACCAGCTCCATCAAACTAAGCGCCAGCGCGGCCACGGCCACAAGCCACCACAAACCGATCGCTTGCTCCGCCGCAGGTGTGTGTCGCTCTTCTGATGACGACCTGCCGGCGCTTGCCGGTATTATGCGGTCGACGAAATCCTGCTCGGACGCCTGCGCGAGCCTCGATTCGGATGCCGGGGTGTTAATTGCAAAGACAACCTCTCCTCCATCGCGCTCGACCCTGTAGACTCCCGGCTCGTCAAGCGTTTGTAAATCGAGAGTGACCTCTTCAAAGCGAGCGCCGCCGTCCGCAGAATAGATTCGCGTGAGCTTTCGAGCGCCGCCCCCGAGGATCGCTGCCGGGGTCTCTCCTGCAATAAACTGAGCAACGCTCGCGCTGCGGCCCGCCCCTTCGATCAGCCATTCGATAAAATCCGGGAAGAGGGGGCTGCGCACCAGCGAGGTATCTTTTTCAGATAAACCGAAGCCGAGCAGAACGAACGAGCCTTTTCCAAAAGAGACGCGCGCTGCGGCAGGCTCACCATCAGTGTATCTCAACACTATATCGTCATCTCTCGCGCTGACGCTTCGCGCCGCTCGAAATCGCACCGAGGCATAAGAAGCCGACAGTCCCGGCTCGACATCCGGCGTCACGGCTGCGCCGACTGGAGGCAGCAACCCTGTCGTCTGAGTCTCGTCGAGCGGTTTAATCGATGCTCCATCGAGCAACTCCGCAGGCAGGTCGCCCTCTTCCGGGCCGAGCATCAAAACCAGCAGCCCGCCTTCGCGCGCATATTCGCGAACCGCGTTCAGGTTGCCTTTATCGATGACGCGCGCGGGACATATCACCGCGCTATAAGGTCTGAGCGAGCGGGTGTCACCCGGCAGCCTATCGGTTACGCGAGCGGGATTCACATCAGTGATATTGTAAAGGCTCGCTTGCAGCGCTTTCTCAACAAACCGCGCGTGGCCTCTCGCAGCGGCCAGAGGCTGAACGATCAGCACGCTTTCATCAGCGGGCAGCCTGCCGACGAAGAACCGGTTATCGTCAGCATTGAAAGAATCGGGGACACCGGTAACGATGCGGCCTGCGAAAACGTCTTCGCCCACGAGACGCGCAGACAGGCTCGCGCTCGAATCCGAGGCTGTCGCTTCCGCGTCGTCGGCAAACGAGGCGGGACCGAGCGAGATCGTCTTTACTTCGGTGCTATTGCCCTCGCTCAAGATCAGCGAGGTGGTCACATCGATTCGACCGCCGAACGAGCGAAGGGCCGCAGCGTCGAGGCTCGCATTGGCCTGCTCCGCTCGCTCGATACGTATCACGCGAAGGTCGCCGTCGCTCAATCCCACTTGCCGGAGCGATGCAACGTTTGTGGACTGTAGATCGGA
>DASTET010001066.1:0-10755 GCA_035709445.1 Blastocatellia bacterium
TCGATTCGCGAAGTGGTCATCAACCGCGAGATGCCGCCCTGGTATGCCGACCCCAACCACGGTCAGTTCATTAACGACCGCCGCATGTCGCAAAAGGATATCGACACCATTGTCGCCTGGGTCGACCAGGGCGCAAAGGAAGGCGACCCCAAAGACCTGCCGCCCTCGCCGAAGCTCAGGGAAGAGGGCTGGAGCATTGGCAAGCCGGATGTGGTCTTCCCGATGACGGAAGAATACAGCGTTCCGGCCGAAGGTACGGTCGACTACCAGCACTTCGTCATCCACACGAAGTTCACCGAGGACAAGTACGTCCAGGCGGCCGAGATCAAGCGCGGCAACCCGGCCCTCGTCCATCACGTGATCGTAAACGTGCTTGAGCCGGGCAACGGGCCGCTTCCGCCCGAGGGGCTGTTGCGCTCGAACACGGCAGGGCTCGGCGAGAACCAGCGCGGATCGGGCGGCGGCGGCGGTGGCGCGGGCCGGACGCGCAACCCCGACGGCATGCTCATCGGCTGGGCGCCCGGCATGACCCCGCTCGTGCTCAAGCCCGGCGTCGCCAAGCTCGTAAAGAAAGGCTCCGCGCTCGTCTTCCAGATGCACTACACGACAAACGGGACTGCGGGCCGCGACCGCACGAGCGTCGGCCTCGTGTTTGCCAAAGCGCCGGTCGAGAAGCGGTTTATTACCACCGGGGCGTTCGCCCGCGCGCTTGTGATCCCTCCGGGCGATCCGAACTACGAAACGCGCGCCTCGTTCAATTTCACCGAAGACAGCCATATCTGGGGCTTCATGCCGCACATGCACCTTCGCGGCAAAGACTTCGAATACAAGCTGGTCTATCCGGACGGCACATCGAAGATACTGCTCCGGGTGCCGAAGTATGATTTCAACTGGCAGTTGAACTACTGGTTGAAGGAGCCGGTCGCCGCCCCCAAGGGGAGTCGCCTTGAGTGCGTGGCCCATCACGACAACTCGACAAAGAACAAGTACAACCCTGACCCGACCAAAGAGGTGCGATGGGGCCCGCAGACCTGGGAAGAGATGATGATCGGCTGGTTCGATTACACGCTCGATTCACAAGACCTGCGCGATGTCACAGCGGCCAAAAAGTAAGCCGGTCGTGACGGACGCGCCATATCTATAACGGGCAGGTCTTGGGCCTGCCCGCCTTCATTTAGCGAGGAGAAACAATGCGACGCTTGTACATATTTTTCGCGATAATGATAACGGCTCAGTTCTTCTATGCCGGGCTGGCGCAGCAGGACAGGCTGGCCGGTCGCTGGGTAGGCAAGGTTCAGTCTCTTCAGGGAGAACGCGATGCCACCGTCACTTTCAAGAAGGAAGGCGAAGGCTATACGGGGACTACGAGCGGACTTCGCGGGGACGAAGTCCCATTGAAAGATGTAAAGGTGGAAGGCAACAAAGTGACTGCCGTCGCAGTCATGGAGACCCCCCAGGGGAGCATAGCGATCAACTATAAGTTCGATCTCGAAGGAGAGACGCTCAAGGGCGAAGGCACCATCGATTTCAGCGGGCAGACCTTCACCCTGACTTATAATTTAAAGCGCGGCGGGGAAGGCACTGCCGCCGGCGCTTCCCAGCCTCAGACGCAGCAGCAGAGGCAGCAGAGGCCGCAGGTCCCGCAGCCTCAGCAGAAACAATCGCTCGATTACTTCGCAGGTCAATGGACGTTCAAGTACATCGGTCGCGAAAGCGCGCTCGCTCCCGTTCCAAGGGAAGGCACGATAACATTCAAAAAGAGCGCGGATGGCAAATCGCTTGAGGCCCATACGGTCGCAAAGTCCGACTCCGGCACTTACCAGGAGAACGCGGTGATAACCTTTGATGAAGCGACCAAGATGCTCACCTTCGTCGAAAAGCTCGGCACCGGGGTGACCCTCGAAAGCAAAGGTGATTGGAGCACTCCCATCTCTATTCGTTTCACGATCCAGCCCGTCAAGGTCAAAGGTCAGACGCTACAGCTCAGGAGGATGATCAGTGTTATCGCCGCGCACTCTTTCAGCGTCGTCGAAGAGCTGTCGGAAGACGGCGGCCCGTTCATAAGGCTCGGACAGGCGCTCTATACTAAAGTCAATTAGAGAGATCATAAACCCTGTGGCGATTCCCATCGACCAATGACGGGATAACCGCAGAGGGCGCAGAGGAACGCTGAGGTTAAATCATTCATCCTCAGCGTTCCTCTGCGCCCTCTGCGGTTCCTATCTTCTGTCAGGTCCGAGGGCTTAGTGCTCATGACTTCCGCACCCGCCCACTTCCCGCCCGAACCATGCCTCTTGACACCAAACCGACCGACCGGTAAGCTGTCCTCTCAATCTCTTGGACGCCGTGCAGTCAGCCGGGGCAGCCGGTAGTGAGCGGGGCAGTTCCTGGCCCGTTGCTTGCGCGTTTTAAGTCTTCTGGCAGCTCCGGTCAATATTCATTTTCTTGACACGCGCAAGCGTGAGTTGTATAACCTCGCCATCTTATCAGAGGGTCAGCGAGAGTAATCATACTGGCTTTTTTTCGTCGGCTTCTGTCAATAAGGTAAGACTGAAACAGTAACGCCCGGCCCGTGGCCTCTCTCAGTCGGACAGGCGATGCTCACGCGGCGGGCACAGCTTTTCCGACTTTGCTCGGCTCTAACACCTTCCAGCCAACGCAGCGTCACAGGAGGACGAACATGAAAAAGAAAGCCTTTCACATTCTTTGCACTCTCGCCTTGGCTCTGGCGCAAACAGCTCCGGCCTTCGGGCAGGCTGACGTCGCCGGCGCCACTTTGAAGGGAACCATCACCGACCAGAACAATGCCGTAGTGATCGGCGCCACCGTAACGGTCAAGAACCTTGAGAAGGGCTTAACCCGGACCGACAGGGCCAACTCACTGGGGCTTTACAACATCCCGCTGTTGCAGCCCGGACCTTATGAGGTCCGTATCGAGGCCACGGGCTTCGAGACTAAGGTCGTAAACCGCATCGAGCTGACCGTAGGGCAGGTCGTCGTCTACGACGTTCAGTTGCGGGTGGGGCAGGTCACAAGCGAGGTCGTGGTGACGAGCGACGCCCCCGTAGTCGAGGTGGAACGCTCGCAGCAGGCCAACACGATAAACAAGAACCAGGTCGAAAACCTCCCGAATCTAGGGCGTGGGTTTACGGCTTACGTCTTCACGCTGCCGGGCGTGTCAAGCTCGGACGCGCCTCGCGCGCAGAATCCGGGTTTCACCTTCGGCACTTCAGGCTTCTCCATCGGCGGAAGCAACGGGCGCAATAACCTTGTCACGCTCGACGGCGGGGAGAACGAATACGGATCGGGCCAGATTCGCACGAATATAAGCGTCGAGGCGATTCAGGAGTTTCAGGTCAACCGCAACGCCTTCGCAGCGGAGTACGGGTTTACAGCCGGGACCGCCATCAACGTCATCAGCAAGGGCGGGACGAACAACTTCCACGGCAGCGGTTTTCTCTACTATCGCTCGCAGAAGACCTCCGCGCGCAACTTCTTCAATGTCGGGAGCCGGGAAGCCTTCGACCAGCGCGTCTTCCCCGGCGGCACGTTCGGCGGCCCGATAGCACGCAACAAGGCATTCTTCTTCACCTCCTACGAGCACCTGAAAAGCGACAGCGCGCGGTTCCGCAGCTACACCGACAGCCCGCTCGTCCAGGGGCCGACTGCCCCGCAGCTTGAGTACCTGGCTTTGCTCGACGCTTCGCCGAGCGCGAACATACGCCGCATAGGAACGGAGCTGCGCGCCGCGCTCACGACTACGAATTTCCCGCTGACGATGCAGCTGCTCAGGGAGAACGAGGGCAACATCACTTCGCCCGACCGCCTGCATAGCTGGACGACTCGGGTCGATTATCAGGTCGACAGCAACGATTCAATCACGGGGCGGTTCTCGCTCACCCATAACGACACGGACAACCTGCTCGAAGGCAACACCGGGGCGCCGAGCGCGAGCACCGTACTGCTTTACAGGGACTACACCGCTGTAGGCACCTGGAGCCACACTTTCGGCACGAACATAGTGAATCAATTGCGCCTGCAATTCGTCCCTAACAACTCCGCGAGGACGCTCCCGAAAGCGCCCGGATCGACTTCGTTATTGATTCAGGGGTTCGGCAATTTCGGGCGGGACTTCGCCTCGCCGTTCAACACTTTTCAGGACCGCTACCAGTTCGAGGACACCGTCTCGTGGGCGAGGGGAAGACACAGCTTCAAGTTCGGAGCATCCTATCGCCCGGTCAATTACCGCGTGATCAACGAGCTGTGGTTCTCCGGAGAGTGGAACTTCTCGTCCGGGATATTCCCGCTGGTGCTGGCCGTGCCTGCTGCCGACCGGATTCCGTTCGTGTTATTCAACCGCAGCCTCGGCAACAACCCGGACGGAACGCGCCGGGTCCCGGACAACGGCCCGCCTCTGGCCAACTTCAGCTCGATTCAGTCCTTCAATCTCGGTCTGCCCTTTTTATACAGACAGGGATTCGGAAACCCGGAATGGAGAGACTGGGCGCATTATCTGGGCACATTTGCGCAGGACTCGTGGAAGGTAACGCCGCGATTCACGCTCGACCTGGGCGTGCGGTTCGATTACGACGCCGAGCCTGAGCCGCTCAACAAGAAAGGCTACCTCTCGCCCCGCCTCGGTTTCGCGTGGGACCCCTGGGGAGACCAGAAGACCGTCATACGTGGAGGCGGCGGGCTCTTCTATTCGCCGGTCTACTATCAGGTCGTCTATGTGACCAACCTGCTAAACGACAGCGGGCAGTTTATCAACCAGACGTTCAAGACGCCGCTCGACGGGGTGCAAGCGCCTGCCGTCATCTGGGGCGCGGGCGTAAACGCGGGCTTCCTGCCTTTCAAACAGTTGCCCGAAGACTTTCTCAACTCGCTCGGCATACTGACCGGACAGGGCAACCCCGGAAGGGTCGTGTTCGATGTCGACCCCGATTACGAGAACCCTTACTCGATTCAAGGCAGCTTCGGCATCACGCGACAGATAGCGCACGACCTGTCATTCGATATCGCCTACCAGTTTTACAGGGGGGTCCACATACAGGTCTCGCACGAGGTCAATTACCGAGAGACGGGCGTCGTCGACCCGGCCTTCGGCCCGCAGTTTGCGCGCATAGACCCGGCGATAACCCAGTTGAACATCTACAAGTCGATAGGCAACTCGGTCTATCACGGGATGACAGCCTCGCTCAGAAAGCGATACAGCAATAACTTCCAGTTCGAGGCGCACTACACCTGGAGCAAGGCGATAGACGATCAGACCGACTTCAATTCGGCCTTCGCCGCCTTCATCCCGACCCGTCTCGATCTTGAGCGAGGGATCTCTGCCTTCGACGTGCCGCACAACTTCACGGCAAACGCCGTCATCCGAACGCCGTTTCAGGCCGGGTCCGGTAGCAACTTCTTCGAGCGGGCGCTGGCCGATATAACCATCAGCCCGATCTTCTTTGCGCGAAGCGGGATACCCTTCACGCTCAGGATCGGCACGGACGTCAACGGTGATACTCACGCGCTCTATGATCGCCCGTTTCTTGCTGCCCGCAACACGGGGCGCGGAGACAAATTCATCAGCGCCAATCTGAGGCTCACAAAACAGTTCTACGTCGACCGCGACCGGGGGGTCAGGGTCGAATTCGTAACCGAGGCTGCGAACCTCTTCAACCGGACGAATTTCACATCGGTCAACGATGTGATAGGAAGAAACTCGCCGCTGCTCTTCGGCCCGTTCGATGTGGAGGGCAGCTCGGCCATTCCCAGAACCTCCCCGCTCGGATTTACGAGCGCGGCCCCGGGTCGCCAGATACAGTTCGGTTTGAAGTTCGCTTTCTGAGCCGTAACGGTTTCGACAGGATTAACAGGATTCATTCTCAATCCTGTTAATCCTGTCCTGCCGTCAGCGAAGAAGGAAATCGAGCGAATCCTGAGCCCCATACTCTTTCGGCTCTCTGCCTTTGCGAAAGACCCTCGCCGTCCTGGGGCCGAGCAGCTTGATCTCGTTCCCTTCGATTCTCAGGATGCTCCCTTCCCTGAGTCCGACCACCGCTATATCCGGGTTCACCTCGGTAAACTCGGCTATCCGCTCTTCCCTTGTCTCGCCCTGATGTCCTTCCGGGTGGGCGTCCAGGTAGTGAGGGTTGATTTGAAACGGCACAAGGCCGAAGGCGTTGAAGCTCTGCGGCTCCACAATCGGCATGTCATTCGTGGTCCGTATCGTAGGGCAGGCGACATTCGATCCCGCGCTCCAGCCTATGTAGGGCACCCCTTCGTTTACGCGGGCGCGAATGATGTCGAGCAGGCCGCTCATGTAGAGCCCGTTCAGGAGATGAAATGTATTCCCGCCGCCGACGGCAATCGCCTCCGCATTCATCACTGCCACCTTGGCGTCGCCCGCCTGATGGACCGAATCCATCTCATAGCCCATCTGAAGGAAACGTTCCCTCACCATCGAGCCGTAATCATCGAATGTGGCCCGCACGCCCGCGTATGGGATAAACAGCACCTTGCGAATATTCGGTCCCAGAAAGTCTTTTATATGTCCTTCGGCGTGTTCGAGGTATCCTTGTCCGTAATTCTTCGAGTTGCTCAATAAGAGCAGGCGCCTGTTTATCATTTCTCACCCTTTCGCCGTTGCTCAGGTTTGACAAGCAGATCGGCAGCATTTAGATTTTGCAGGCTTAATATATAGACAGGATTTAGAGGATTAACAAGATTATCCCGTAAATCCTGGCCGGGTGCGGCGACATTATGATCAAGGAGTCGAATATCAAATCGAAAACTGTCGGAAGCGGATACAGCATCTGGCAGGTGATTGCGGCGTCGGCTGTCGGGACGATGATCGAATGGTACGATTTCTACATCTTCGGCAGCCTCGCGACGGTCATCTCGCCGCTCTTTTACCCGCAGGGCGACGACACGCTCGCGCTCATCGCGTACCTTTCGACCTTCGCCGTCGGGTTCGTAGTCCGTCCTTTCGGGGCGCTCTTCTTCGGGCGTATAGGCGACCTTGTCGGGCGCAAGTACGCATTCCTTGTCACGCTCTTGATCATGGGCGGGGCGACTGCCCTCATAGGGTTCCTGCCCACGTATTCAACCATAGGGATTGCCGCGCCGATTATCCTTTTAGCGATTCGCATATTGCAGGGGCTTGCGCTCGGTGGGGAGTACGGCGGCGCCGCCGTCTATGTCGCCGAGCACGTGCCCGATGAGAAGCGTGGGTTCTACACGAGCTTCATACAGATCACCGCGACGCTCGGGCTGTTCGCCTCGCTCGCCGTCATACTCATCATACAGAATTCTATGTCGCGGGAAGCGTTCGCCTCGTGGGGGTGGCGCATCCCGTTTCTGATATCGATCTTTCTTGTCGGCGTCTCGCTCTACATTCGATTGCGAATGAAAGAGTCGCCTATCTTTCAGCATATCAAGGGCGCGGGCATGACTTCGGCCAGACCGCTCAAGGAGGCTTTCACGCAATGGGAGAACCTGAAGCGTGTATTGATCTCGCTTTTCGGCGCGACCGCCGGTCAGGGCGTCGTGTGGTACACGGGCCAGTTTTACGCGCTGTTTTACCTGCAAACGATCCTCAAAGTGAACGGCACATCGGCGAACTATATCGTAGCTTTTGCGCTCCTGCTCAGCATGCCTTTCTTCGTTCTCTTCGGCGCGCTCTCCGACCGGTTCGGGCGCAAAAAGATAATGATGCTCGGCTGTCTGCTCGCCGCGCTCTCTTACATCCCGATCTACAAAGCCATGCAGGCAGCGGCAGGCACGAACGTCGTCACCGCAACTTCACAAAAGAACCCCATAACAGGAGCGATCACGCTCACGCCGCAAGCCTTCGTCGACGGCGCGCTCAAGGCCGCAGACGAGGTGCTCCCCTACACCGATCTCGGCAGCCTCGCAGCCAGCTCCGTCGCGTGGAAGCTCTCTCTGCTTGTCTTCATCCAGGTCATCTTCGTGACCATGGTATATGGGCCGATCGCCGCGTACCTTGTGGAGGCATTCCCGGCAAAGATCAGATACACGGCACTGTCGCTTCCCTACCACATAGGCAACGGTGTCTTCGGAGGGCTGCTCCCGCTCATTGGTCTCTGGGTCGTGGCCGAGACGGGAAACATTTACGCGGGCCTCTATTACCCCATTGCGGTCGCGCTCATCACCTTCATCGTCGGCTCGCTGCTGCTCAAAGAGACGAACCATATACTGATCTGGAAAGAGATAGAGACGGACAACCCCGACCAGATCGTGAGCGACATTGAAGGCCCGGCCTGAAGAGACGGATCGCCGCATAACTGAATTCACGCGGCGGCGGCGCGGGCCTTACCATTCCCGTTGCGCGCGAGCCGAAGGACCGATATCACTGCGATCTCTTCAGGGCGCAGCCGCTTGAGCCGCTTATCCGACTTTTGTCCGGTCGACTGCTCCATCACTTCGAACAGCTTTCCCTCAAGATAGAGATCGATGATCGCAGGATGGACGTAATACTTCCGGCAGACGGCAGGAGTGTTGCCGAGCTGGCTGGCGACGCCCTCTATGGCGCAGATGATGTTCTTCTTCGCCTCGGTTTCAGAGCTGCACTCCTTGAGCTCCTGTAATGCGAGCGAGGCAAGCACGGTCCCGGACCAGGTGCGGAAGTCTTTTGCCGTAAACTCTCCTCCTGTGATCTCGCGCAGGTACTCATTCACATCCGACGAGTTTATCGTCTGAGGCTGCCCCTCTTCATCGAGGTATTGAAACAGCTCCTGTCCGGGAATGTCGCGACAGTGCTTGACTATCTTCGCAAGCCTGCGGTCGTCGAGACCTATCTCATGAAATATTCCGCTCTTGCCGCGAAACCGAAATCGCACGGACGAGCCAGAGAACCTGACGTGATGGTCTCGCATCGTGGTCAGCCCGAATGAGCCGTTGTTGCGCGCATACTCTTCGTTCCCGATCCTTATGAGCGTCGCTTCAAAAAGCCTCACTATCGTAGCCAGGACCTTCTCGCGCGGCATCCCCTTCAGCTCAAGATCGCGTCGGGTCCTTTCTCGAATCACCGACAGCGCCTGCCCGAACTCAAGCAGCCTGTCGTATTTCGTCTCATCGCGCACGGCCCGCCAGCGGTTATGATAGCGGTACTGCTTTCGCCCTTTGGCGTCCCGCCCCGTCGCCTGGATATGACCGTTCGCGGTGGGACATATCCACACGTCGGTCCACGCAGGCGGGATGGCAAGGCTCTTTATACGCTTCAAAGTCTCCGCATCTTTTATCACCTGCCCATCCGGTCCAGCGTAGCAGAACCCGCTGCCCGCGCGCCTCCGCGTTATCCCGGGCCGCGAGTCGCTCACATAACGCAACCCTGCCGATTTCGCCGCATCAATCGGGTCGGCTACACATCCGTTCTCTTTTCCGTTTCGAGCGCTCATGCAGTTGCAGAGTGCAAACGCGAGACCAGAACGTTTGTCGCTTTCTTGTACTCGATAGGGGTAGTTCTGCCGACAGGATCAATACAAATTCGAGACATCGATGCTTTGAAACAGTACGGGACAGCCATATCTATACGACTGATGGGGCGGGGTGGACAGGGCACGTTGCTTGCTCGTTCCAGCATCGAGGAGAAAAGAAAATGACTACGACAGAAAGAGCATTTACCTATGAAACACAGGCAAATGATCGGGAGGGGCTCATAAGCAATCTGAGCGCCCCCGAAAGATGGGTCTCGGCGCTTGGCGGGTGCGCGCTCGCAGTTTATGGCATGACCCGCGAAGGCTACGGCGGGACGGCGCTGGCGTTGCTCGGCGGCGCGCTGATTTACAGGGGCGTCACCGGCCATTCGTTTATTTACAGCGGGCTTCGCATCAACACGTCGAATCGCAAGGGCCGCGCGGCAAGCGTAAAACACGGCGGGGGGATCAGGATAGAAAAGAGCGTGATTATAGATCGCTCGCCCGAAGAGCTATACCGGTTCTGGCGAAAGCTTGAGAACCTGCCGCGCTTTATGAATCACCTCGAATCTGTCACCCAGCTCGGCAATAATCGCTATCACTGGGTTGCGAAAGCTCCGGCGGGGATGACGGCGGAGTGGGATGCCGAAGTCTATAACGAGAAGGAGAACAGATTTATCGCGTGGCGGTCGCTCGAAGGCTCCCAGATTCCGAACGCCGGCTCCGTGCATTTTGAGAGAGCGCCGGGCGGACGCGGGACCGAAGTCAAGGTAGAGATCAATTATGCTCCGCCGGGAGGAAGGATCGGGCATCTGGTCGCCACGATCTTTGGCGAAAACCCCAATCAACAGATCGAAGAAGACCTCGCCCGGTTCAAACAGATAATGGAGGATGTCTCTTCGAGGAGTCAGACGACGGGGAGGTAAATATCAACAGTAGTGCTGGAGATGTAATGCTAGACTATGTCCCAAATTTGCCACCAAAGAAGTGATGGACATAAAAAGCCCGAAGAACGAGGGCCGGCACTTCAGCCATTGCATGCTGCCTGATTATTCATACCTCAGCGCCACCAGCGGGTCCACTTTCGTCGCCCGCCGCGCCGGAACGTAGCAGGCGAGCAGCGCAGATGTTGTCAGCAATACCGCGACGACAATGTAAGTTAGCGGGTCGGTAGCGCTCACCTCGAACAACAGACTCTCCATCAGTCGCGTCAGCGCGAAAGCCGCAAGCAGGCCGATCCCCACGCCTAGCAAGGCCAGCCTCATTCCTTGCCCGACCACCAGCCTGAGCACGTCACGCCGCACGGCCCCCAGCGCCATGCGCACGC
>DASTET010001067.1:0-2100 GCA_035709445.1 Blastocatellia bacterium
GCCTGAAAGGCTCACGGTCTGCGCGCGGCTGTACTCGTATTGAGGGACCCAACGCGAGTTTATCGAGGCGTAGGCCGGGAAGCTTACGGATTCGAACGCGCCTACGAGAAAGCGCACGGCGAGCATCAGCCCGAAAGCGAGCCCGCCTATCGGGGTGAGCGCCGTAAAAAGCGAGAAGCCCAGGCAGGAGAGCGTGATCACCTTCTTGGCATCCGAGCGATCGGCGATCAGCCCGCCCGGAAATTGAAAGAGCGTGTACCCGGCGAGGAAGGCTGAAAAGACTACTCCGAATCGGGCCTCGTTCCATCCGAGCGCCGACATGATCACAGGGGCGGCGACGGAGATGTTCACGCGGTCGATGAAGTTTATCATCGCGCCGATGGTGAGAAGACCTACCAGCTTGTAACGGACTTTCAGAGCCATAATCGCCCTCATTTATTCAGTTGCTGTTCGAGCCAGACCGGGCGCACGAGCTTCGGCCTCGGGACCGGCATAGGATAGTCCGCGTGATAGCTCGTGTCGATCACCCTGCCGCCCTTCATAACCAGCGATATGCGCCTTATGTTCTTGATGTCCTCTACGGGGTTGCGGTCGACTATTATGATGTCGGCGAGCTTGCCCGTCGCGACTGTGCCGATATCTTTATCTTTGCGCATGAACTCCGCGTTGCGCCGGGTCGCCATCTCGATCACCTCGCGCGGCGTTAGCCCCAGCTCTACCATCATCTCCATTTCGCGATGCATGCTGAGGCCGGGCACCATCACGCTCGTCGCGCTCCCCGCGATCAAGCGGCCTCCGGCCTCGTGAAACATCTTCAGGAACCTGCTCATCTTTTTATAACCGATGTTGAAGCGTTCGAGGTCCGCAGGCGTGGGCGGCTCGTAGATCGCAGAGGTCTGCCAGATCTCCCTCACCCCCTGCGGCACGTACCTGAGCGCCTCCATCTTTGCAAATGCCGTGTCCTCGCGGGCGTACTCCGCGCGATGCGCCGAGGTCACGCGAAACCATGTGATCAGCGTCGGTATGATAGCGACCCTCTTCTCTACGAGGAGGCGGGCGAGCGGCGCGAACTTCTCTTCCTGCATCTCCGCCGCTTCGTTGAGGTCATCATAGTAGCCGACCAGATCGTTTTCAGGATCGTCAGTCTTCAGCAGGTCGGGCTTTGGCCCCGCCGAGCGAGGTATCCCGGTAGAGTGCTCAAGCCCGTCTATCCCTGCGAGCGCCGCCTCGCGAGCGCCTATGCGGCGAAGATGGCCCGTCACAGGCATGCCGAGCCTGTGCGCCTCGTCCGCGACTGCCCGCAGCAAATCCGGCGTGATCTGTTGATGGACCTTCCCGGCGATTGACCCGTGTTGCTTGAGAATGCGAATCGCGCGGCGGCCCATCTCGCCGCTCTCCAGACCTATGTGATGGTCCTTGCCTGCCGGAGGCGAGGTGAGACTATTGCCCGTATAAAACAGACGCGGCCCTGATGTCCGGCCTTCGGAGATCGCGCGGCTGAGCTCTTCCAGCCACTCGACGGGATTACCGGTGTCTTTTACGGTCGTGACCCCGTGCGCGAGATGAAGCTCGCCCTGCCATTCGTGGTAGTGGACATGCGCATCGATAAGACCGGGGAGTATAAACTTTCCGCCGGCGCGAATCACGCGCGCGCCCTTCGGGAAACTTACGCGGCCTCTCCTGCCGACGGCGGCGACCCTGCCGCCCCGCACAACGATAACGGCGTCTTCCAGAGGCGGGCCGCCCGTGCCGTCAATGAGGGTCCCGCCCTCGATGACGGTGACCTGCTCCTCCGCCCCGGCAAGAGAGACCGCGCTGCAACAGAAGAAGGAGATGACGAGAAGTAATGCTGTTGTTCGGCTCGCCGCCATTTGCGCCTCGATCACTCGTCGCGTATGTCTGTGATCTGCGACCCTTCTATCAGGTGGACATAAGCGTTATGAATCCTGCGATGCTCTTCGTTCGCCCGGTACGCCTTGAGCGCCGCCTCGTCAGCGAAGTCCATCGAGATGCCATACTTGAACCTAGACATCTGATTGATCTGTGCCCCGGCGAAGACGTTCGTGACGCCCTTAAGAGTGGCGATGTGGCCGCTTGCTT
>DASTET010001068.1:0-4060 GCA_035709445.1 Blastocatellia bacterium
GTTTCGGCCCCGACCTGCCATATCCCCTGGCTCAGTTCGGGAAAGCCCGGCCAGAATGGATTGCCGGTCGCATATGCGATGAATCCGTAGAAAGGGGCCGTAAAAAACAGCGCCAGCGCCCATCCCAGGACGAGCGGTCTCCAGGTGAATATCGAATCTTTTTGCTCCGCGTGATCGGAGCGCATGAGGCTACGCAGGCGGCCCCACTTTATACGAGGTCGCAGCAACACCCAGAGGCCGAGCGCGGAGGCAAGGGCCGCAAAAAACAGCCCCGGCAGCTTGACTGCGGCAGCCATGCCTAATAGCGACATGGCGAGATACCACCATTTGACTTCACGGCTCTCCCAGAAAACGCGCAGCGCATAAAGGCCGAGGAACACGAAACCGGTCACGCCCAGATCGACATAAGCGGCCTCGCCCAGCCAGACGATCAATGGATGGCCGAGCCATAGCGCGGCGGCAGCCAGCCCCATCCAGGGCTGGTTCTGCCGTCTTCCCCAGGCATATGTCCCCAGCGCCGTGAGCATTAGAAAAGTGTGCTCTATCATATGGGCCATCACGTCATCCTTCATCGCAAGGCCCCAGGTAAACAGTATGTGGTTGAGCGCCGGGACTACGGGGACCGCTATCCCGTCATGCACTATGATGCTGTGGTTCCTGAGATACTCCTTCGCCAGGACCAGATGATATGCCACCGAGTCCCAGTTCATCGGCGGATATTGCGTCAACAGTAAAAGCAGAAGCCAGTATATGACCCCAATGATAAAGACTGATGCTATGAGCAGACCTCGCGGGCGTATATGCTCTCTCCAATCTGGGAGCTTAAAACGGACATGCCTGTTAGTGCGCAGAAGATAGACAACCGTCGCGGCGGCGGCGGCGACTGTGAGACCGATTATGACGGATGAGTACAGAAGGCCAGCCAGTCCGAGCAGAAAAAGAAGAACGCCCCAGCATCCCATCCCTGCCGCAATCGTAAAGACGGCTCGTTCAAGGAGCGAATCGAAACGACAATTTCGCAGGAATAAGACTCCGGCTCCGGCCGAGGCCAGAAGAATCAGCGCCCAGGCGCCGAGATGAAGAATAATCCACACAAAATAATCGGTCATATTTAGAGACCAGCAAAGGACGTATGAAGGAATGGTCAGACGGCAGAGCAAATGATCTTTATTCTATTGCGACTCTCTTCAAGTATATCGCGGCCTTCAGCCGTGGCTTGTAAATCAATAGCCTCCTTTGCTATGGAAATCCGGGTGCTTATAACCCTTTCCCGCAAAGGAGGCATATTAGACGCATCGAGAGGTTTACTTCAAGGTGACGAAATAGCTGCTCTTATCGCGGTCATGAATTCTCCGGCGGCCTCAGCCCCGTACCTCTTATCTTACGAATGCCGCAGGCACGGGTCTGTCGTCGAGATCGCCAAACTGCACGACTCGGACCGAGCCGTCAAAGCTGTTGATGATAAACCAGAAAGAATTCCCTCCACTGTTCGGCCTGTAAACAGACACGTCGGCGACGCCATCGCCGTCATAATCCCCTACCATGGGTTTATCGCTGCTCACGCCCCAGCTTATGATCCTCGCCTGTCCGTTTGAGCTGTTGATGATAAACCAGACCCCGTTCGACGGTCGCCACACCGCCACATCAGCTCTCCTGTCGCCGTCATAATCGGCCGGAACGACTTTGTCGGTACTAACGCCCCAGCCTACAACCTGCACCGTCCCGTCGGAGCTCTTTATAATGAACCAGACCCCGGTCGAGGGTCTCCACACGGCGATCTCTACTCGCCCGTCTCCATCGTAATCTGCGGGGACCGGCCTGTCGCTGCTCTCGCCCCACACTTGAGTTGTAACCGCGCCCGTAGAGCTGTTGATGATAAACCAGGCCCCGTTCGACGGCCGCCACACCGCTATGTCTGTCTTGCCGTCGCCATCGTAATCGCCCGGAACCGGGACATCCGTGCTCACGCCCCACTGCAATTCTGTGATGAAGTCGATACCGAGCGAGCTGTTGATTATGTACCAGTTGCCCTCGGAAGGCCGCCACACTGCGTGATCGGTCTTGCCATCCCCGTCGTAATCCACCGGCACCAGTGTGTCGCTTGCGAAACCCCACTGCTGCGCCGTTGTCATGTTCGTAGTGCTGTTGAGCACAAACCACGTGATATTCGAAGGGCGGAAGAGCGAGATGTCCGTCTCCCTATCTTTATCGAAATCGGTATAGTAAAAAGGTATGCCGAGCTGCGTGATCTGGAATGATTTTCCGGCTGCGATCACCGCATTCACACGGCGGTCAAACTCTGCGCTCGGATCGATGGTATAACTGACGTTAGCCGTGCCGGTGTAACTACCGCCTGATGTAATCCCGAGCCAGCCGTTGCTGTTTGCATCCCAGCTACAATTGCTTTGAGTCGCAACGTTGATCGTACCGGTCCCGCCGACATAGGTGGCGTGGAGTGCGTCCGGCGTAAATGTGAAGCTGCACATTCTCAGCCTGTAGTCGAAGAAATCGGTTGCGGTCGGCTGCATCACCTCGACTATATATGTCCCGTTGATGGGGAGATTGAAAGCCCGCGAAGTGAAGGTGCTGCTGTTGGGCACGATTCTGCCGTTCGGGTCTATGAGGTTGATCCGAGCATTTAGGATCTCCTGGTTCGAAGCATTGAGCAAAGAGAAAGAGACGTGCTGGCCCGCCGCGCCGACGAAAGGATACTCGAAAGTATAGCGGTCCGCGACCTTTCCAGGATCGACCAGCGATTTACAATCGCCCGCCGTTATAGAGCCCGGATTTGAGGTTTGACCCGGCGCTATTGGCAGGGCGGCGCAATTGCCCGATGGTCCGGCTTGCTTGATGATGTAATTAAAGCCTGAGACATTGATTACGCCATCGGGTGACCGGGCGCTCGCCGCACTATTAGGATCTACCGTGTAATTGATACTCCCGGTTTGCACAGAGATGTTCCTGATCCAGGGTGTTGAGCTGGTTGCCATAACACTACACCCGGTGCCCTGCGCCGCGTACGATATGGAGCCTGACCCTCCGCCTGAGCCAAATTCGTTGCTCCTGGGCGGCGTAATAGAAACGCATGATTGCTTGATAGAGAGCGACTGCCCGGCGACGGTCAATGTAGCCTCGCGCATCCCGCCGGTGTTATTCGGGTCAACCGTGTACTTCACGGTTACTCCCCGGCTGCCGTACTCGCCTGCTATTATTGTGATCCAGTCAGCGGTCTCGCTTGCCTGCCACAGGCAGCCTGAATCGCTGCCGGGATAACCTACATTGACCACACCCGTTCCCCCTGTTGCGTCGAATGTCTGCGGGGCGCTCGGACCGATAGAGAAAGAGCAGGCCGATCCGATGGCTTTACCTGCGTAAAGTATCTCTCCCGATAAAGTATCATCCGAAATTTGGGGGTCGACTGCTAAGGTGGCCCCGACGTAGATATTCGTCGAGCACCCTGGATCGCTGTCATTGGCCTGCTGTATCTCGTCATTCAACGCCAGCACATCCGATGGAGTCAGGCTGAAGACATAGTACCCGGTGGTCAAAGTGCAGTTAAGAGGCGGAGCGCCTATAAGATTTGTGCTGTAGAAAGGGGCTATGCTCGGAACCCCTTCGACATTCTTATAAAACCTTACTGTCAACTGCCTCAGTATGGCAAAGCCAGGGCCTTGCTCATCGGCCAGAAGCACAAATCGCAGATCGCTTGCATCCTGAACCCCGCCCGGTCCCGCGCTGGGCCCTGCTATTAACGGCACGTTCGGCGAGGAACCGGTCGTCGCTACATTGCAAGACCCGCCCGGCGCGCTGTTGTAGACGTCGCTCCCGTCATAACCCGCGTTGCGTCGGGACCTTGCGCGTATGTTGACCGCCTCGGGGGCCGCAGCCTCGCCGCTCGCGTCAGGAGCGGTTGGCGACACGCTCCCGGCAAACTTCCCGAGGGTCAATATAACCGAGGCGTAACCGATGTTTGTCGGCACAGGCCCCGGCCCGCCCGCGCAACCGGCCTGCGCGCTGCTCCTGGGCGTGTAGTTGATAAAGGAGAACGCTCCAATACAGA
>DASTET010001069.1:0-6577 GCA_035709445.1 Blastocatellia bacterium
GAAGAAGAGAAGGCGGGCAGCCACCGCGTTGCGCTCATCAGCTACAGCTTATGGCAAAGGCGCTTCGGCGGCGACCCTCAAATTATCAACCGCGCGCTCGCGCTCAACGGCGAAAGCTACACCGTCATCGGGATAGTGCCCGCAGATTTTCGCACCCTTTATCAAGCTGAATTGTGGGTACCTCTATCACTAGAGGTGCTTCAGTTGAGGCGCGGGAATCATCTTCTCAGGGTGGTTGCGCGCCTCAAACCCGGCACGACCATCGAGCAGGCTCAGGCTGAGATGAGCAGCATCACAGCCGGTCTTGAGCAGCAATACCCAAGCTCGAACGCTGGCTGGGGGGCAGAACTCGAACCTCTTCATCAGCGAATTGTCGGAGATGTGAAGCCTGCGCTCTGGATTCTGCTCGGAGCGGTTGGACTGGTGCTTTTGATCGCGTGCGCAAACGTAGCCAACTTGTTGCTTGCGCGCGCCGCATCGCGGCAAAAAGAGGTCGCGATTCGCACCGCGCTAGGCGCAAGCCGATTGCGATTGGTTCGGCAGTTTCTTACCGAAAGCATGCTGCTTGCGCTTGCAGGCGGAGGTCTGGGGTTGCTGCTTGCAGTCTGGGGAGTTGACTTGATTGTTGCCTTAAATCCCCGCGACATTCCACGCGCAGAAGAAATCGGCATTGACGCGGGCGTGCTTGTCTTCACGTTGCTTGTATCGCTTCTTACCGGGGTGATCTTCGGCCTTGTACCCGCGTTACAAGGATCGAAAGTTAATATGAATGAATCGCTCAAGGAAAGCTCGCGCGCCGCAAGCTCAAGCCTACGTCGCAATCGAGCACGCAGCCTTATAGTCGTTTCAGAGATTGCGCTCGCGCTGGTGCTGTTGGCGGGGGCGGGCTTGATGATTAAAAGCCTCTTGTATCTCACCGATGTCAACCTCGGGTTTAATCCTGAAAACGTGCTGACTATGCATGCTTCGCTTTCTCAAACTAAGTACCCGAAAGCTAGCCAGCGAGCAGCCTTTCACCGCGAGCTGCTTCAGCGCGTCGAGCATTTGCCCGGAGTCGAATCGGTCGGGCTTGTCAGCCCGCTCCCTCTGGCCGGCGATTCGGTGCAGGAGTTTTTTATCGAGGGCCGCCCGTTGCCTGCTCCGAATCAAGGGTTCAACACAAACCTGCGCCGGTGCAGTTCAGGATACTTCCGCGCAATGGAAATTCCCCTGTTGAGAGGGCGTATCTTCGGCGAGCGGGACACTATCGAATCCGAGCAGGTTGTGATAATCAACGAGACCCTCGCGCGCCGGTTCTGGCTCGATGAAGACCCCATCGGCAAGCGAATCAGTTTTTCGGGGCCGGAAGGCCCCTGGAACACAATCATCGGCGTCGTAGGAGACACGAGGCATCTGAAGCTTGACGCAGAAGCGGGGCTTGAGATGTACTGGGCTTATTCGCAATCGCCCATCCATTACATGGCTCTTGTGGCGCGGTCGAATCAAGACCCATCAACAATAGCCAACTCGATAAAAAACGAGGTGCTCGGTCTCGATAGCGACCTGCCTGTTTACAGCATAAGGCCGATGGAGGAGATAATCTCGCGGTCACTCGCACCGAGACGTTTCCAGATGATCTTGCTGGGCAGCTTCGCAGCCATTGCGTTGATACTTGCAGCTGTAGGCATATACGGCGTGATGAGCTATATGGTCACACAGCGCACGCACGAGATCGGGATACGAATGGCTCTGGGAGCCACTTCGAGGGATGTGCTTAATCTTATTGTCCGTCATGGAATGGCGCTGGCGTTTATTGGTCTAGCGGCAGGATTGATTGCGGCGCGTTTGTTGACTCATTTAATGCAGTCTCTGCTTTACGAGGTCAGCCACAGCGACACGGCGACGTTTGCCGGCGTATCTGTTCTGCTCGTAGCGGTGGCGCTTCTAGCCTGTGCGGTCCCCGCGTGCAAAGCTACGAAAGTAGACCCGACGGTCGCTTTACGATCGGAGTAGTCGTGCCAATGCCATCAAGGATTACAAGATGGCAAGATATAAATACATTAAACCCAATCGGCTGTTAGGGTGCGGCTGAGTCCTCTGAGAGCCTAGCCCCTCCTGCGGTGATTTCGATAGGTTCGAATCTCTTCTTCAATCCGTCGCATAGTCACCCTATCGATTCCTTTCCTTTTAGCCTCTGCCCGAATTCTTTTCAGGGCAGAAGGGGTTGAGGCAGGCAAGGACAGAGACCTAAGGATTATCCGGTCCCTCTCTACGGTCATTACCATCCAATCACCATCCTTGATACCTGCTTGTGTGCTGATTTCAGCAGGCAGAGTGATTTGACCCTTGGCTTCGATTCTTATGAGAGTCATTGATGTTTGATAACCTATAGTTCTATGAGGCTGAGGCTGATTCTGAGAGCTTGGTCCACCTCATCCATGGTTTCCGGCTTCACTGCCCCCAGGCGTTTCACCAGTCGCTTCCGATCTATGGAGCGGATCTGATTGAGCAGCACTACTGAATCAGCAGTAAGGCCACCTTCAGGAGCTTTGATGAATACTTCGGTAGGGTAGAGTTCATCATCAAACTTCGAGGTGATCGCCGCGACGATGGTAATGGGGCTGTGCCTGTTGGAGGTGTCGTTCTGCACTATCAAAGCAGGCCGAGTCTTTTTGATCTCGGCACCAATCGTTGGATCAAAGTTCACTAGGTAAACTTCCCCTCGCCTGGGGTAGGTTACTTTTTGCTTCTTTGCCATACCTCTTCATCAAGGGCGAACCACTCGGAGGCAATCTCAAGGTCGCGCTCGGCTCGCCTGATTGCCCCTTGCTTGAGCCGCTTCTTGAGGTTCTCCCGACCGACCCGGTCAACGTAGTGGTGCACGGCCCGGTCAATGAAGCGGCTGCGGTCGCCTTTCCTGGTTACTCTGTCAATTAGCTCTACTGTCTCTTCCGGCAGGGTGATATTGATCCGTTTATGCATTGTGGCAACACCTCGGTAGTCCATATACTCTCAATGTACACACTTTGTGTGTGTATGTCAATTTTGATGCATAGGGATAAAGCAGAGATGAGAAAGCTCTGACAGGAATAGAGATTCGCTCAAAGTAGACCTGAATTCACTCAGGGAATAGCCTCAAAAGTCTAAATGTCCCCACTATTCTTCCCTTTCCTCACTCGGTAAGATAGTGACATGAACCAATTCACGTACTGAGCCGACAGAGGCTCTGATGATAAAACCGCTTATCCAAGCGAAGTCTTTTAGAATTACAGGGAGGACATGACAGGCTATCCTTGTGCTCCCAATGCGGTAGAATTTCCATTTGAGATAAGCCGATCTATTCCACAGGCACAAACGATCTATGATCAAGTTCACCTCGAATGGGTGAGACAAAAGGTTAGAGAGAATCCCTTGATCACACTACAGCAACTGAATGATCTGATCCATCAGCAGTTCGGAGTGAAACCGAGCACCTCTCACCTGCTACGCATTCAACAGCTCGCAGGCATATCACGCATACCAGGCAGCCGGGCCAAGCAAGTCACAGCAGTACAGGCCAGTTCCGGAGATGAGCCAACTTAAAATCCTTAGATATTCTTGAGTTTTTTCATCTACTCGTATCTGAGCGTCACCACCGGATCCACTTTCGTCGCCCGTCGCGCGGGCAAGTAACACGCGAGAAAGGCGACAACGATCAACAATGAAGCGACGAAAGCAAACGTCAGCGGATCAGTCGCGCTCACCTCGAAGAGCAAATGAGCGATCAAACGCGTCAGCGCTAAAGCTGCGCCTAACCCGATCACGATGCCGAGCAACACTGATTTCATTCCATCCCCGATGACCAGTCGCAACACGTCCCCAACTTGGGCGCCGAGAGCGATGCGGATGCCGATTTCCGTCGTGCGCTGCGTCACTGCGTAAGAGGTCACGCCGTAGATTCCGAGCGCGGCCAGCAGCAGTGCCACAGCGGCAAAGCTGGCGAAGATCACCAGACTGAAGCGGCGATTATTAAGCGTGGATGAAAATATCTGGTCGAGTGTGCGGATGTTAGTCGGAACATCCTGACTGAGCGCTTCCACCGCACTACGCATGGCAGGAATCAACGTCTTCACGTCTCCTTGCGTCCGCGCCACAATGGCAAAACCCCAGGCTTGCCTCGGCCTTTGCAAATAGTGGACATAAACCGTCGGCCGGGCATTAGCCTCCAACCCAAATTCGCGCACGTCGCTCACCACGCCCACCACGCGCAACAGACGCATGTCACCGTCCATATTGCCATACTGGATGGCTTTGCCGAGCGGGTCTTCCTCCGAAAAGTATTGGCGCGCCAGCGATTCGCTGATGAGCGCGACCTGCTGTGTCTCAGGTCCGTCGCTTTGATCGAAAAGGCGTCCGCGAACCAGTCGCATGCCCATCGCGTTGAAATAACCCGGACTGGCGACGCGAAATTCGCCGTAGCCTTTCAGCTCCGGATTGTTGTTAATCAGAAACTGGCCGTTGGCGCCACCGCCAGCCATCGGCAGACCGTTGACGCCGCCGACCGCCGTGACGCCGGGCAAGGCCGCCAAACGTTCGAGCAACTGTTGGTAAAAACTGGCCCGGCGCTCTGCCGACTCATCGTTCAATGAGATCTCCATCGCCACGGCACTCTCAGTGCGAAAACCCGGATCAATTTCCAAGACCTTTACGAAGCTCTTGATGAGCAAGCCCGCCCCGACCAGCAGCACCATTGTCAAAGCCACTTGAGTCACCACGAGCATCGCCCGCAAATGATTGCTCGCCGCGTTGGCAGATTGCCCGCGCGCAGCTTCTTTCAAACTTTCTTGTAAATCGCGCCCTCCGAAACGCAGCAGCGGCACCAGGCCGAGCGACACCGCCACAAGCGACGAGAGCGCAAAAGTGAATGCCAGCGCCCGCGCATCGACGCTGATTTCATCGGCGCGAGGCAGGTTGCCTTGGTTGAGAGAGATCAGCGCATCCACGCCCCAGAATGAAAGCACCACACCTACACCACCAGCCAACATCGCGAGCATGAGGTTTTCGGCGATGAATTGCCGCGCCAGCCGTCCGCGTGTCGCACCCAACGCCGTGCGCACTGCGAACTCCCTCTGCCGCGCCGTCGCTCTCGCGAGCAGCAAATTGGCTACGTTAGTGCAGGCCACGAGCAGCAGAAAACCCACCGCCACCAGAATTATCAACAAGCTTTGACTGGCCTCGCCGACCATCGCCTCTTTCAAGGGCAGCGCCGCCAAGTCAACCAGATCTATGTCCGCGCCGTTCTCCTGCTTGAGTTGTTTGCCAACCGCACTCAGATCCGCGCGCGCTTGTTCGAGCGTCACCCCATCGCGCAGGCGGGCTATGACGCGCTTGCCGTGGGACGTGCGCGATGGTGATGACGGAAATAATTCAATCGGCAGCCAGATTTCCGCATCCTTGGGAAAGTTGAAACTCTGAGGCATGACGCCTACGACCGTGTAGCTGGTGTCGCCGATGCGGAGCGGCGTCGCGGCTAAATCATTCCGGCTGCCGAGCAGTCTTCGCCAATAACCCTGACTCACCACCACGACCGGATGGCCGCCAACTTTGGTTTCTTCTGGCAAGAAGCTACGCCCAATCGCGGGCTGTACACTGAGCGTCTTGAAAAAATCACCCGACACAAAAGCGACGCGGGTGCGCACCGGCTCGCTGCCGCCGAGTACGGTAGTCAACTGCACGTTGTACTGAGCTGCCGCCGCAAGCGTATGATTGCGCGCATGCACGTCCAAAAAATTCTGTTCGGCGAAAGTGATCTGTCTGCCCTCGGCATCAACCTCTCTGAGGCTAAGTATGTCCTCCGCTTCCGGATATGGCAGCGGGCGCAGCAGCACCGCATCCACTATACTGAAGATCGCTGTGCAGGCGCCGATGCCGAGCGCGAGCGCGATGATGGCAATAGAGGTGAAGCCGGGTTTCTTGAAGAACATCCGCACGCCATAACGCAGGTCCTGCCAGAGCGTTTCTAAGGTACGCAAGCCCCACACATCGCGGATCCTCTCTTTCGTTAGGAGAACACCGCCGAAGCTCCGATGGGCCGCGTAGCGGGCCTCTTCCGGCGATAACCCTGCTTCGATCTGCTCCTGGGTCTCTAGCTGCAAATGAAGCCGGATTTCCTCCTCCAATTCCCTCTCGGCTCGCCCGCGATTTAATTTTCGGATCAGGAATTTCAGCTCGTGCCACCAACGCATGGCTATCCCTCCTCTTGCTTCGGTTGAAGGATGCGGGCAATGGCGCCGGTCAGCCGCTCCCATTTGCTGGTCTCAACGGCCAGTTGCTTTCGTCCATTCGCCGTTAAACGGTAGTAGCGGGCCCGGCGGTTGTTCTCAGACGTGCCCCATGCGGCGGTAACGAGGCCGCGCCTCTCCAGCCGCTGTAGAGCGGGATAGAGTGAACCGTGGTCCACGCGCAGCACTTCCTGTGAAGTCTGCTCGATGGACTTACTGATGGCATGGCCGTGCCTGGGGCCGAACAGCAGTGTGTGCAAGATCAGCAAGTCGAGCGTGCCCTGGAGCAAGTCGACTGGCGGTTGTCTGTCTTCTCGCTTCGGCATAGGCTCCTCTGG
>DASTET010001070.1:0-8635 GCA_035709445.1 Blastocatellia bacterium
TGGGCGGAAGGGTGGTCGCGCAGGACGAGGCTTCTTCGCAGTTTTTCGGCATGCCGGGGGCCGCCATCCAGAGCGGGAAGGTAGACCTCGTTCTCTCTCTCGACAAGATAGCCCCGACGCTTATTAAACTGGTTGTAGCGCCGCATGACCGGACGTAGAATCGCAAAAGGAGGATACTTTACCTCACAGCAGGAGAACCTGAATGACCGAAAAGGGCCTGGACAGCCAGTTTGAAGCCTTGCTGGATTACCTGAAGCGATCTCGCGGGTTCGACTTCACCGCCTATAAGCGCGCGAGCCTTATGCGGAGGATATCGCGGCGGATGCAGGAAGTAAGGTTGACCAGCTATGAAGAGTATATGGACTACCTGGAGGTCCACCCGGAAGAGTTTTCTTACCTGTTCAACATAATCTTGATCAACGTGACCAGCTTCTTCAGGGACGAGACGGCGTGGGAGTATCTGAAAAGCGATATAATCCCCCGCATCCTCTCGCGCAAAGGGCCTGACGATCCTGTCCGCGTATGGTGCGCGGGTACGGCATCGGGGGAAGAGGCTTATTCGATAGCGATGTTGCTGGCTGAGGCGATGGGCGAGGAGCAGTTTCGCGAGCGCGCCAAAATATATGCCACCGACCTGGACGAAGATGCGCTCAGCCAGGCCCGGCAGGCGAGCTATAACGTCAAGCAGATCGGGAGCGTGCCGCAGGAGTATCTCCGCAAGTACTTCGAACAGACCGATTCCCGCTTCGCCTTTCGCAAAGACCTGCGGCGCTCCGTCATATTCGGTCGCCACGACCTGATACAGGACGCGCCGATTTCGAGGGTCGACCTGCTGATCTGCCGTAACACGCTGATGTACTTCAACGCCGAGGTGCAGGCGCGTATCCTGGCCCATTTCCATTTCGCCCTGGTCGATGAGGGGATACTCTTCCTGGGCAAATCGGAGATGCTGCTCACGCACACAAACATCTTCACTCCGCTCGACCTGAAACGCAGGGTGTTCACAAAGGTGCCCAGGCTCAGCTTTCGCGACCGGTTCTCATTGATGACTCATACAGGCAATGAAGAAGGAATAAATCACATGGCAAACAATGTGCGGATGCGTGAAGCCGCGTTTGATGCCAACCCGTCTGCTCAGATAATTCTGGACCATAGCGGCCATCTAATGTTTGCCAACCGGCAGGCGCGGGCGCAGTTTGGTATGACCGTGAAGGACATAGGCCGCCCGTTACAGGACATGGAAATCTCTTACCGCTCCGCAGAGATTCGGTCGCTGATCGAGCAGGCTTATGCGGAGCGCCGGGTGATAAAACTTGAAGATATCGAGTGGGTCATCGCGCCCGCCGAGAAACGATACTTGAATATCCATATCATGCCGCTTATTACAAATCTCGATAACATCCTGGGCGTCAGCGTCTCCTTCGTGGATGTGACACGCACCAGGAAGCTCCAGGATGATCTCGTGCAATCGAGGCAGGAGCTTGAGACGACTTACGAGGAACTGCAATCCACGAACGAAGAGCTTGAGACTATGAATGAAGAGCTCCAGTCGACGAACGAGGAGCTTGAGACTATAAACGAAGAGATGCGCCAGCGCACGATAGAGCTGAACGAGGTGAACGACTTTCTGGAGTCTATCCTTACGAGCCTGCGGGCGGGCGTATTGGTCGTGGACCAGAACCTGCGCATTCTGGTCTGGAACCGGCGCGCCGAAGACCTGTGGGGGCTCAGGGCCGCCGAGGTCGAGGGACAACACTTCCTGAGCCTCGACATAGGGTTGCCCGTGGATCTGCTAAAACAGACGGTGAAGAACTGCTTGCAGGGCGAATCGGACTACCAGGAAGCGGCGGTCGAAGCCACAAACCGGCGGGGCCGGAACATAGAATGCCGCGTGGTCTGCTCGCCGCTTAACAAAAAAGACGGCGTGATTCGCGGTGCGATACTGCTGATGGAAGAGCGAGATTCCGCTAAAAGGCAATGAATTTGCTCCCTCCCCCTGTTCACTGTAAGCTGAATTCAGATCGCCTTCCCAGACTTGAGATTCATCGTACAGACCTGTCTTCAAATGTTGAGTTGATATGGGTAAATAGAGGCGGTCGGCCCCGCCCTTGGCGAGAAGGGGATCGAGCTTCACAAATCGCTCGATGATTCTATAGGGCCGGTGCCGGGCGACCCCGACCGCATACAGCAGATCGTCCAGAACCTGCTCGCCAATTCTATAAAGTTTACGCCCGAAGCCGGGCGCATCGATGTCCGTCTTGCGCAGAAGCAAGAGCGGGCCGAGATCATCGTGAGCGAAACGGGACTGGGGATAGCCTCTGAGTTCCGAAAGCCCTCGGGCATTCGCTGTCTGTTCTCGTTCGAGTCTGTGGGCCCTGGTGAGATATCCGATTCAGCCTGACCGGGAGCTGTAGCTTCACCGGTTAGGGAGGAGACAAGCTATGTCCAGGACTTCTAGTTCCCCGCAAGAGCTTGACGCCCTGGACGAGTTGATTGAAAGCCATCTGCAAACGCTCTTTAATATGCTTACAAGGCCGCACTCGCTTGAGGAGCATCGTCAATACGCTCAATGACCTGCTCTCTTCATTCAGCCGAAAGAATGAT
Organism: Blastocatellia bacterium; assembly: GCA_035709445.1. Classification (GTDB taxonomy): domain Bacteria; phylum Acidobacteriota; class Blastocatellia; order UBA7656; family UBA7656; genus DASTET01. Next base: position 2,605 of record DASTET010001070.1, read on the forward strand.
CTGATACAGATGTTGCAGGATAGTTTTACTCCCGAAGAGAGGCGGCGTCAGATCAGAGAGATGCTCAGGGTGCAGCAGATTAGCGTGTCGGAATCGAGAGAAGAGATGGCCCGGCTGCGCGAAAAGTCAAACCTCTTAATAAAGAGGGCCGTGAACCTCGTCTCCAGGGCGCAGAGGATGATTGATAAACAGGCGCACAAGTTTACCGGCTATGCTATCGAGACCTGCGGAATGTGCAAAGGATTGCGCTACAGGGAAGGGGCCGCCTGTTTTGCATGCAAGGGCGAAGGAACGGTTCTGGTACGCCAGCCCGCGCAAGAGTGTATCCGATGCCAGGGCAACGGCGTGGAGACCAGTGCTGCTATGACCATCTCTCGTGTGTGCGTGATATGTTCCGGGACAGGCTGGAATATGGCAGTCAACAGAGCTTGAATTAGAAATTGACAGCAGCGACAAGAGAATCGAGAGGAATATGTTTTGCTGATCATTACTTCGCCGGGACGCTCACGTGAGAAGAATCAATGATGATGAAGATATATGAGAAAAGGAGAGAATAGATGTCTGCAAACATGTCCTCTACTACAGCAAGAAAAGCACAGGATCAGCCCGACGTAGCCGAATCGATGGCCCGAAGGATAGACGAGCCGATAAAGCGCACTTCGGGGTTGAGCCTCTTCCACTGGCTCACGATAGGCTCAATCGGCGCATCGATAGCCCTGTTTCTGGCGGGCAAGAAGAACGCGGCCATCTTCATAGGGCTCTGGCCTCCGACGTTCCAGGCGCTCAAGGCCGCTTCAGAAAACAAACAGGCGAGAGAGTTCTGATCGCCGTCCAGGACTTGAGTAGCAAAGGTCCCGGAGGAGAATCTCTAAAACAGGCTTACAGAAAGGAGAAACACTGTGGCTAATCAGAAAAGCTCAGCCCAGAGCGGGAGGTTTCCGCTTGATAATCTGTCTTACGACATCATCACCATACTCTACGAGAAGTCGAAGGCGCTCGAAGCCTACGACAAGTACATAAAAGATGCGCAGGGCGACTCTTCAATCCGCCAGCTTCTCGAAGAGATACGCAGCCAGGATGAGCAGCATATTCAGCAGCTACAGGAGCACCTGGGAAGATTGATCGGCCAGGGTGGGTCCAGGAGCGCGACTGCCTCGCAAACCGGCGCGAAAAAAGGGTGAAGGGGCAATCGGAATAAAAATAGACTGCAACGCGAAGAGGTGGCGAACGATTCGCCACCTCTGTTTATTTGAAGCCGTCAATCGGAGGTGAGCCCGCCGGGGCTACCCTGCTTTTGACCCGCGTGCGTCTTGCGTTTGCCTCCGCCCTTTATCCCGCCAGCTTGCTGGCCGCCCATCCCTCCGCCCGACTTCCCGCCCTTGCCGCTTCGCGCGGCGGCTTCGCCTCCGGCTACCTTATAATCCTTGAACAGCTCTTTAGCCGCGCCAGCCTTCCTCTGCTTCGCCATAATCTTTTACCTCCTTGAAATATATACCTTTTGACAATGCTAATCTGGTTCCACACGAAACGTGTTAGGAGTCTTGTGGGAATGAGACAGATTTGAACATCGCTGTCTCAAGCAGCAAACACCGATGTCCTGTACCGACCGCCGGACACGACCGTACCGTCTCGCATCAGCGAAATATCCGAGTTTTATGGAAAAATCGGTCTTTTAATGACTCGGGAATTCCTGTTGCATATAAGCAGGTTCCGCTTTGTCGCTCGTGGACAAGACAAATAGACGTTTGTACGAGGTAAATGAAATGAGAAGACTCATTATGTTTATAGCTGTGCTGCTGTTTGCGGCTGCTCCGGCTCGCGCGCAGGACTCCTATCCCACGGTCGAGCTATTCGGGGGCTATTCATACTACAGCGCAGATATCGAGCTTGATGACCCGTTTGACGATGACGATCTGCCGTTCTTCAGCGACCGGGAAAGCCTGCACGGCATCGGGTTCAGCATTGCAGGTAATTTCCACCCGAACGTCGGCATCGTCGGGGACTTCAGCTATAACAAAAGAGAGATAGAGATACCGGGCGATGACATAGACATCAGCAATTTCATCTTTCTGTTCGGTCCGCGCTTTACGGCGAGAGGCGACGCGGTCGATTTCTTCGGCCACGTTATGATAGGCGGAGTGAGAAGAAAGATTGAGACCTTTGACTCAAATACCGACTTCGCGCTCGGCTTCGGAGGCGGTTTAGACCTCAAGGTCCACCCGAACGTAGCCATTCGCCTATTCCAGCTCGATTACATACCGACCCGGGAGAGAGATTTCCTCGGCGACAAGCAATGGGTCCACAACGGGCGCTTCCAGATAGGCGCCACTCTCAGATGGGGAGGAGAGTAGATAGCCTGATGTAGATTAATAACCGCAGAGGACACAGGGGGTACGCAGAGTATTGATTACTCCTCTGCGTTCCTGCGGCGCCCTCTGCGGTTTGCTGGCTATTGCTTCGCTACGACGGTCATCTCAACCGGGCGGGTCTTATCCTCGACCTTCGGGTTGTAGTACTCATAGATGCGAGACGAGAAGGTTTGCGCGCGCACGGGGAACTTTGCGCGCAGCTTGAAGGAGAACTCCACCCTCTGCCTCGCATTCAACCCGTCGAAATAGAGGATCGCCTGTTTGGCGGTGATCGTAAACTTTTCGAGCTTGCCCCCGCTCTTTCCGCGCGTTCTCTCTATCATCGCCTCGAAGTCTTCGCGGGCTATCTCGAAACCGGGAGGAATCCCCAGGTCTAGCATCACCATCTTTGCCGCCGCCCCGGTATTGTTTTGCACGCGAACGCGTGCGGTCGCCGTCTCATCCTGCGCGAGCCGCGTGCGGTCGTAGCTCACTTCGATGGAGAGCGGCTCGCGGGGGCCGTCCGCCCTGCGCGCCCACGGCACGTAATAACGCCCGACTATCTGATATTGCATGCTCCCTTTCCCTGTGAATGAGAGCCCTACCCGGTGCGCCCCTCGATGTGTGTGGGCTTTCAGATCGACCAGATGGAGGAGGTCGTTATTCTCTCTTGTGATCTCGATGCGCCCGGCAGGCTCGCCGTCGACCGACACCTCTATCGTCCCCGCCGTGTCTGCGTTCGTCCCTTTTGTAAATGAGAGCAGGAACGCTTTGAGCGAGAGGATCGTCGCCTGGGTCGTCTGCCAGTTGCCGAACGCATCCTTCTTTTCGGTCAGGTAATCGAGCGCCTTCTTTGCGAGCCCGCTCCTTTGTCCCGACTTGAGCAGCGCCTGAACTGCGAGCGCGGTCGTCTCAAGATCAGCCGAATCGTTTCGGGCCGATGTAGGCGTCTCTCCTTCCTGCTTCCAGTAAGCCGTCCTGTCGGATTCAATCGCCCTTGCCGCGAGCGAGCTGATTGCCGACGCGACCCAGGCTTTGTCTTTGCCATGATCGGCGGCGAAGTTGGCTATCACGGCGAGCGTGTAGGCGTCTTCTTTGCCGGTCGCGCGCGACGTGACATACTGCTTCGCCTTTTCCACCGCATCGCCGCTGTAGCCGGTCGCAGCAAGCGCCCACCCTATGTAAGCGGTGATCCGCAGGATGTCGTTGTTGTAACGGTTCGTCGCGCCCTCATTGATAAAAGAAGTGTCGGGCTTGAAGCTGCCGTCCGGCTGCTGCTGGCTTGCGAGCCAGGATTGCGTCCGCTCGATCAACCTCGGGTCCACTTCGTGGACGCGAGACATGTCAGAAAACTCCATAAGCCCGTAAGCGGTCAGTATCTTGTTTGCCGGGGCCTGGCCGAACCACGAAAAGCCCCCTCCATTTACCTCGAACGTGACAAGCCGCTGATAGCCGAGCGAGATGAAGCCTTCGGCCTTCGCCTGAATCTCAGGCGTCAGCTTCTTGCTTGTCTTGAGATAGTCGAGCACGAGCACGTTCGGGTAAGTCGATGATGAGGTCTGCTCGAAGCATCCGTTAGGCATCTGCAATATCGAATCGAGCCCCTCGACCACCTGCGAGAGCGCGCCGGGATAGAACTTCACGAATATCTTTGACGCATCTGCTATCGCGCCTTCGGGGATGACGACCTCTCTGGTCGCCGCGCCTTCGAGCCGCTCGTTTATCACAACCGCTCGCTCCTCGCCGTTCGGCAGAACGTTGACCGCGCGCGCGACCGCATCGCCCGATTGGGCCTTGCCGCCTTCGAGACGCGCCGTCACCTGCAACTGCTGCTCGCCTATCTTCGACGCCCTGACCCGGAAATAGGCTACCGTGACTTTTCCTGAGCCGACTTCGACCTGCTTTGTCGCCGCATCGCCCTCCAACGTAAACCAGGGGTCCTGTCTCAGCTCAAGCCTTACGCGCCCGGCGGTCGGAAGATAGTTGTAGACGGCAACCGGCACCGAGACCGTATCGCCTTCCGTGATCGAGACAGGCAGATCGAGGTCGACGAAGAAATCCTGAAAAACGCGGATCGGATAGGTTGACGACCCGAGCGCGCCGCGAGCGGTGGAAGCGAGCGACGTTACTCGCCATGTCGTTATCGAATCGGCCACCGGCACTCGGATCGAGGCGCGGCCCTGCCCGTCGGTGATCAGCGCGGCGTTTGTGTAGAGCGTTTCGGGGAAGAAGCTTCGCACGCGCGGCCCGCCATTCTGATCGTCGCTTTCGTTTGAGGCTGCCTTTCTGCCGCTCTTTTCCTGTGCCTCGTCCTTTGCAACAGTCGCTGCGCCCGGCATCCCCTGCGCAAGAGCGAGCGCGTCGCCGCGAGCCATCTTGGCTCGTTCTCCGAACCTTCTTACTTCTGCGTTAAGCATTCCCTCTTTGTCCGCCGGATAGACTGGATAGACGGTCAGTTTTACGCCCGCGCCTTTGCGCGCGCTCTCGGCATAGACCTGAACTATCAAATCATCAAGCGTCTTTTCGCGCTGGTCGGGGCCAGCCGAGCGCAGCATGAGATAAGAATACCCGCTCCGATTTATCGTGCCCTCGCCTGCAAGCGTGCTGCCCCACGGGTCTTCGAGCAACGCTTTGTGACCGCCGTTTTCCGACGCAAACAATTGCAGGTCGCGGTTGAAGCCTTCGGCAGAGGCAGCGTGGCGGCTGTAGTAAACCGTCATCGCCTTTGCGAGCGCCTGCGCCTTTTCGGCGATGCGTTGCAGGTAACGGGCATGGTACTCGCTTCGCCGCGCTTCGATTGCTTCGCGGCCAAACTCTGCGCGCACGTCTCTATCGCCTACGGTCCCGGCTGCCGCGAGCAGCACCTGTGCGGCCCGCTCGCGCTCGTTTGCCTGCGCGGGCACATCATCGAGCAAGACCTCTTCGATTGAGAACTGGTGGACCTCGTAGCGCGGTGTGAGCAGCTCTTTTTCGAGATACATGAAGACCTTTTCAAAGCCGGGATGCTTCTCCGATAGAGCGAACACGGCTTCGTCTACGATCTCTATGCCGAGGGCAGCCGACACGGGCCGTCCCGTGTGATCTGTGACGGTGAAGTTTATGCAGGCGTCTTCGCCCGGGCGGTAGCTCTCGCGCTCCGCCGTCACGCTGACCTTGAGATCGTCGGCGGGGTCGATGTAAACGAGGCGGCGGTCGGAAACCGGGTCGGCCTCCGAGGTTATCTGATAAGCGCGCACCTCGATTGCGCCGAACATCGAGGGCGTAAGATCGATGGAGAGGACGCCGCGCCCGCCGCTTGTCTCGATAGCGCGGGTGATGAGCGTCTGTCCGTTCTTGACCACATCGATGTAGACTGCGCCGCGCTGCCTTGTCGAAAACGTCTCAAGGCGGAGCCTCTCGCCAGCTTTATAGACTGCCTTACTCGTTCGAAGCATCAGGCTTTGAGGCTGAGCGAGGCTCTCAATCCGCACGTCCGCCTGCGCCGACTGGCCCCGGTCGTCGGTCGCTTTGAGGCTTAACACGACCGGATTTTTATCGGGCCGGATAGAGATTGTCGCAACGCCGCTCGCGTCCGTCTCGACTCGCCCGCGCGCGATGTTGCCGGTGACGACCGTCTTTGCCGGTGTTCCATCCGGGTAAGAGGTCAGAATATAGACGCGGTTCTCAAGACCGGGGAGCAGTCG
>DASTET010001071.1:0-2973 GCA_035709445.1 Blastocatellia bacterium
GCGGCGATTGCGAGTGCGATCATGGTTCTACGCATATGCTGATCCTTCCTTCCTTTCGTAGGGGTTTTAAGAGAAGCGGTATAATTACCGCTGCGTTTTTTTCTAATACTCAGGTTGTCCTCTTATTTATGGCTCGTTTCATAAAAGGCCCTGAAGAAGTACGCACTATCACCAAATAAGGCAACGCGATAATGCCGGTCAATATAAATCAGGTTATCGAAAGCTCAAGGAGCTATTGTGATTTGAGGTCTAGCGCCATTCAGTTCAAAAACCATCGGGATTCGCAGCCAGCCGGGCGCCGTATGCGGGACTTTCCAGATCCGCCCTCGCGTCCTCCGGGGTTGCGATTCTAACAGTGGCTGATTTTACATGCAATATAATTATGGAAACCAAAATGCCCGTCTTCGGTTCGACAAAGATTCGATAAGGTTTCTCAAACCTCTACTACGCTTCCCCGGCGCGGCCTGGATTTGTCGGTGCTAATTTTGTAGCCGCTGCAGCATCCGCATTTCTGCCCCCGGCGCGCCAGACCATATAGGCTGGCGCCCCAACCATCACTATGGCGAGCCCGACGAGCGCATCGAGCGGCCTGGCGGCTATCGTGTTCGCCACAAGCGCCGCCGCCGCGATGATAAATAACAGGGGAGTATAGGGATACCCAGGGACCCTGTACGGTATATGCTGCTCAGGCGCTCTCTTTCTATAGACGAAAACGCAGGCGGCGGCCAATGCATAAAAAATCCAGCCGATGAAGACCACATAAGTCAGCAATTGATCGAATGTGCCAGTCGCCGCGAGCAGCGCCGCCCATATCGAGGACGCAATTATCGAGAAAGCGGGCGTGCCGAACCTCGGATGCACCTCGGCGAGCCGCCGGAAAAAAAGCCCGTCCGAGGCCATCGCATAAAAGACGCGGGGGGCGGTAAGCAATGTGCTGTTGGCCGCGCTGAATATCGATATGAGTATCGCAAGCGCCACGAGCTTCGCCGCTGCCGGGCCCACTACAAGCGCCACCGATGTGGCCGCGATGCTATCGGTCTTAGACGCAGGCGTAGGGCCAAGCGCCGCAAGGTAGGCGACGTTTGCGAGCAGATAGACTGTTATCAAAACGCCTGTGCCCAGCAGAAAAGCTCGCGGGAAGTTGCGCTGCGGGTTGAGGGTCTCTCCGGCGCTGTATGTGGCGTATTGCCATCCCTCGTACGCCCAGAGCACGCCCAGCATGGCCAGCCCGAACCCTGTGACTATAGACCTCTCAACCGAGGCGGGCCACATAGCCGCGCTCGACGCCTCATACCCTCGGCCCATCCATAACAGCACCGCGCTCATAATGACGAGCGCGCCCACCTTAATGGCAGTGGTCCAGTTTTGAAGGTCGGCGCTCTGTCGCGTGCCCCACACGTTGATTAGAGTGATGACCGCAATCATCGCTATCGAGACCGCCTTTGCCGCTACGGGCGAGACCTGGACTATGGCCCCAAGATACGTGCTGAACGCTACGGCGAGCGCCGCCATGCTGCCGCTGCTTATAACGAAAAAGAGCGTCCATCCGAACATGAAAGCGGGGAAGCGGCCGAAGCAATCGCGGATGTAAACGTAGAGCCCGCCCGCTTCGGGTTTGCGGGCGCTAAGCTCGCCGTAGGTCAGCGCGCCCAGAAGCGAGAGCACCCCGCCGACAAGCCATACAAGAAGGGCGGGCGCCACCAGCCCGTCGACCTGGCGCAACACCTGGCCCGGCACGAGAAAGATTCCCGAGCCTATCACCGAGCCGACGATGAGCAGGCTGAGGTCGCGATAACCGAGCGTTCGAGCAAGAGTGGTCATAGATTATGCCTTTCAACTGAGAATGTCGCGCTGCTGTCACCTCGGCAGGAAGAGAAAGAAATCATGAACGGCGCGGGCGATTTCGGCTATCGAGCGCTCGCGGGCGGCCACTTCCCTGCTCGATGACTTGACGAATACCGCTATCGCAACGCGCCCGCCGTCGGGAAGCGCCATTATACCGACATCGTTTGCGGACCCGCCGATGGTCCCTGTCTTGTGCGCGACCACTGTGTTTCGTGGCAGCATCCCTTTCAGCCGCGCTTCGCCCGTCCGGCAGCGTCGCATTATGTCGAGAAGCAAATCCGCGCTCTCCGGCTTCAAACCCTCTTTGCGATGGATTCGCACGAGCAGGTCGGCCATCGCGTCAGGCGTAGATGTATCGCGCGGGTCGGCGTCGAACTCGCTTCTGGCCTTGAGCCAGTCGGCTATCAATATATTGGTCGGGCGGCTCACGTCTATTCCCGTTATGCCGCGCGAGCGAAGGCTTGCGGTCACCGCTTCCGGCCCGCCCGCGAGACGCAGCAGCACATCGGTCGCGCTGTTATCGCTTATGAGCATCATAAGCTCTAAAAGGTTGCGAACCGAAAGCGCGAGGCCCGGTCTGTTGAACAGATCGGTGAGGGTCCCGCTGCCCGGATGAAGATCGCTCGCCTGTATCTCGATCATCTGGTCGAGCCGCACCTCGCCCTTATCGATGCGCGCCAGTAACTCGACAGCGATGGGGACCTTGAAGGTGCTGGCCATAGGGAAACGGTCGCCCCCGTTTAGCGAGACGCGGCGGCCCGTCTCGAGGTGGACGGCGCTCACGCCCACAACCCCGCCTGAGGATTCGGCCAGCCGCGCTATCTCGCGGGCGAGCCGACTGAGCGCCGCGTCATCAGCGGGTGATGTCACGGTCACAGACTGCGCCTGCGCCGAAAAGATCGATCCCGTAATCAGCAACAGCAGCTTGAATCGCAAGATCGTTGTCATCAGGTTTCGCATGGAGTGCTTTCCTAACACACATTTGAAGCCGGAAGCAAGGAGTCAGGAGCTGGTCGAGACTGATTCCAGTTTCTCTCATTCGGCTTCAATCGAGAGATTATGCGATAGATTCTGGCTTCTGACTCCTGTCTTCTGAATTCTTATTTCCGCTTGCCTGCGCCACCCCGG
>DASTET010001072.1:0-5143 GCA_035709445.1 Blastocatellia bacterium
GAGTTAACGAAGTGAGGTATCTCTTCGTAAGGAATCTCTACCGGGCTGCCTATCGCATCGGCCACCCCGCCCAGCCCCGAGCCCAGCACGACGGCGACGCGCGGCGCGCGCCCCTGGGTCTTCGCGCCTATATATCGCGCTGCTTCTGTTGCTCTTTCGTATAGTGGAATGGTCATAGCTGACAGGTTACAGGTGACGGTCCAGGGCGGCAAGTTCACCTGCTCTCTTTAATGTACGGTGTTCCGATGGCTCGCGGAGGGATGGCGCGGCCTATGAACCCCGCGAGCACGACCAGCGTCAGCACATAAGGAATGATCTGAATAAACTGGACCGGAATCCGAACGACGCCCTGCATGCGAATCGTAACGGCATCGGCAAGCCCGAACAAAAGACACGCAAGAAACGCTCCAACCGGGTGCCACTTGCCGAATATCAGCGCGGCCAGCGCGATGAAGCCTCGACCTGCGGTCATATTGCGCGTGAAAAGCGAGTTCTGGCCTATCGAAAGATATGCCCCGCCAAGCCCTGTCAGCAGCCCGCTCAATAGCACCCCCGTGTATCTCATGCGAGCCACGCTCACCCCGGCTGTGTCTGCCGCTTCAGGATTCTCTCCGACCGCGCGCAGCCTGAGCCCGAACCTTGTGCGAAACAGCGCATAATAACTTATCGGCACCATCGCAAGGGCTATATAGACAAGGGGCTTGTGACCCGATAGAAGCTGACTGAGCACAGGAATCTGATCGATGACAGGGATGTTCCAGTCGGGCAGCGTCTGCTCGCGCGGAAGCGGCGGGGTCGAACCCGTAGATTCGAACATCGCTCCCGACACGAGCGCGGGCACGCCCAAAAACAGAATATTGATCGCTGTTCCCACAACGACCTGATCCGCCTTGAACTCTATCGAAGCGACCGCGTGTATGAGCGCGACAAGAAGACCCGCCATCGCGGCAGCCGTCAATCCGACCCACGGGTTTCCGAGCTTTGCCGTCACGGCGGCGGCGGTAAACGCGCCCGCAAGCATTATCCCTTCGAGCGCGATATTTATAACTCCGCCTCGCTCTGAAAACATCCCTCCGAGAGATGCCAGAATCAGCGGCGTCGAAAGCCTCACCATCGAAGCCAGCAGCGACAGGTTGATGATATCCTCTAACATAAAAACCCAGCCTTAACAGTCTAGCGAGTCTGGCGCGTCCTGCTCCTGACGGATTTGATTACCTGCCAACATCTGGTTTATGCGAAGCCTGTCATCAAAACGACGCGCTAGACGCTCGACTCGCCAGACTCGCAAGACTCGCTAGACTGTTTTTCTTAGTCGAAAGACCGCTTCGCATGCGACGAAGAGTATGATTATCGCCTGCAAGATCACGACCCAGTCTTTTGACACCTTGTCGGTGAAAATGTCTATGAACAGCCCGGCGCGGATGAGCGCGCCGAAAAGGATCGCCGCGAGAAGAACGCCCACAGGATGATTCCGGCCTAAAAGCGCAACGGCTATCCCGGTGAACCCGTACCCGGCGGAAAAACCGTCATAGTAGCGATAGCGGTATCCGAGGACCTCATTGATGCCGACCATCCCGGCGAGCATCCCTGAGATGAACATCGCAAGCACTATGTTTCGAGATATAGAGATGCCGCCGTACTCGGCTGCGGGCGGGTTTGTGCCGACCGCGCGAAGATCGTAACCCCACTTGGTCCTCCACAAGAAGACATAGACCATCACGCACGCGACAAGCGCCAGCAGGAACGCGAGGTTCAGCGGCAGCCGCTCGGGGAAGCTGATCCCAAGCGGGTCAAGCAGCGCGTGCATGCGCGGGATGTGCGGGCCGACTATCGCCCCGCCTTCCGCTTCCTCGACTATCGGAAGCGTCTGAAGTATAGGATCGCCCTGCCTGCGGTAGTGGTACTGAGTCAGGTAGCTGACTATGCTGAGCGCGATAAAGTTCATCATGATCGTGGTGATGACTTCGTGCGCGCCAAACTTCGCTTTGAGCACACCCGGTATGCCCGCCCATATTCCGCCGACCACGACCGCCGCAATCATCGCAAGAATTACAATGACGAGGGCGGGCCAGCCAGCAAGCACAAGCCCTACCCAGGCGGTCGCGAACGCGCCGGCCACAAGCTGGCCTTCAGCGCCTATATTGAGCAGACCGCACTTGAATGCCACAGCTACGGCAAGCCCTGTGAAGATGAGCGGCGTAGCATAAAAGAGCGTATATCCGATCCCGTCTATCGAGCCGAACGCGCTCGAAAAGAAAAGCTCATAGACAAGCAGCGGGCTGTCGCCCACCATCCAGACTAAAAGGCCGCCGACCAGAAAGGCCGCGACAACGGCGATAACCGGAAACTTCAATTCGCTGATAAGACTCTTCATATTCTCTTAAGTCTAGCGAGTCTAGCGAGTCGCGAGTCTGGCGAGTCCCGCTCGTGACGGCGCTGATTACTTTGCAACATCTGATTTATGCGGTGTCTGTCATTAAAGCGACTCGCTAGACTGCTTTTGACTCGCTAGACTCGCTAGACTGTTTTCCGCCGGTCATCATCAGACCTATCTCTTCTTCGCTTACCTGTCGGGGATCAACCTCGCCGACGATGCGACCCTCATAGATCACCATGACGCGGTCGCTCAAAGAGAGGACTTCGTCAAGCTCAGCCGATACCAGCAGCACGGCAGCGCCCGCGTCTCTCAGCTCGATAAGCTTTCGGTGAATGAACTCGGTAGCCCCTATATCGACTCCGCGAGTCGGCTGAGCAACGAGCACAAGCTTCGGCTTAATATCGAACTCGCGCGCAACTATCAGCTTTTGCTGGTTGCCGCCCGACAGCGCGCGGGCAGGCAGGCGTATATTGGGCGGTCTGACATCGTACTCGCGCACCAGTCGATTTGCCCGCTCGTCGATGACCCCCGTCTTGAGCAGCAACGCGCCCGCGACCGGCGAGTCGTGATGCACGCCCAGGATCGTATTGGCCGCGAGATCGAACGACAGCAGAAGCCCGCGCCTTTGCCGGTCTTCAGGGATATGTGCGATGCCGCGCCTCTTTCGATTGTGCGGATCGAGGCCGTCTATCGACTCGCCTTCGAGGAGTATCTCGCCGCTCGTTTGATGAGAGAGCCCGGCTATTATCTCTATAAGCTCGGTCTGCCCGTTCCCTTCTACGCCTGCGATCCCGACCGTCTCGCCTGCGCGCACTTCAAAAGATACCCCGTCGAGGATGGGTTTGCCTTTCGAGCCTTGCAGAGCGAGGTTGCGGACTTCGAGCACCGTCTCTTTCGGCTGAGGCGGGCTCTTTTCGACCCTGAGCAGCACTTCGCGTCCGACCATCATTTTCGCGAGCCCTTCGGCTGTGGCCCCTGCCGCGGGCAGGTCGCCTACCACACGCCCGTCGCGCATAACGGTGATATTTTCCGAAAGCGCGAGCACTTCGGCGAGCTTGTGAGTGATTATGATTATGGTCTTGCCCTGGTCGCGCAGGCTTCTGAGTATCGCAAACATCTCGGCGACTTCCTGCGGCGTCAGCACCGCCGTTGGCTCGTCGAGGATCAGTATGCGAGCGCCGCGATAAAGCGTCTTCAGTATCTCTACGCGCTGCTGCTGGCCCACGGACAGGTCCGCGATGCGCGCGTCGGGGTTTATGCGGAGGCCATACTGTTTGCTGATCTCTGCGACGCGGGCGCTCGCCAGTTTGTAATTGATGGCGAGCCCTGCCATGGGTTCCGCTCCCAGGATGATGTTTTCTGTGACCGTGAGCGGCTCAACCAGCATGAAGTGCTGGTGGACCATCCCCAGGCCGAGCCGTATGGCATCGGCAGGGCTCTCGATAGAGCGAGGCGCGCCGTCGATCAGGATCTCACCCTCGTCGGCATTGTAGAAGCCGTAGAGGATGTTCATCGCCGTCGATTTGCCCGCTCCGTTTTCGCCTATGATGGCGTGAATCGAGCGGTCCGCCACCCGTATGTTTACCCGGTCGTTTGCAAGCACGTCGCCGAACCGCTTGGTGACGTTGCGCAACTCAACCGCATATTTGCGACCTTCGCTCATAGTCTGTCTTCGGGAGAGGCCGCGTTATGATAATTGATTGAAAGCCGGATGGGAAGCCGAGGAAGGAATTGAAACCACAGATGAACACGGATGAATACAGATACAAGAGCGGATAGCTATCGGTGTTAATCCGTGCTCATCTGTGGTTCGTTTTTACTTGATCACTCTTGCGGTGAGAACCAGCACCATCGCCTTATCGCGGAGGCTGGCCGTGCCGACCACGACCTTTTCGCCGTCGCGCATACCCAACTCCGTATTGAGGCTGGCCTGTCCTAATGGAGCATGGTATTCATTGCCGTTCACATTAAAGCTCAGCCTTCTGACCTGGATCGTGCTGGCTCCCGAAGAGGATGGGGCGAGCGAGATGAAGTTTATGGCGTAACTATACCTGGCATCGGCGGTCTCGCCCACGATCGGCGGCTTGACCTGAGCGACCCCACTACCACTCAGCCCGTTGCCTTCTTTCACCCGCTGCACTATCGAAGTGAGCAGGTGATAGCTCTTATAGTTGAGCGTCGACTGCAACTGCTTGATTACGTCGCCGAGGTCCGAAGGAAACTGGCTTGTCGCTCCTTCCGCGTTAGAGGCTATGAGCAGATGCATGCGGAACTCTATATCAGGCGCGGTGGCCTGGGGAGCATCGAGCCGCTTTATGGCTTCTTCTATCGCGGCGATGTTCTCAGGAAAATCTCGAACGGTTATCGTTTTGAAGTCCTGGTTATAAGATATCGTCGAGCCCTTAAAGCCGCTGCCCAGGTTGCTGACCGCGCGCATTATGGCGGCAGGGTCGCGGTGCTTCACCTCAAATATCTTGCCCTTGAATCCCTGGGTATCGACAGTATTATCAACCGGCGCGGGAGCGGCTTCGGCGGGTCGCGGCGTGGGCTGGCTCTGCTGGCCGAAGGTAACCGTCGCAAGCGCGAGGGTCAGGATTAACGCGGTTGCTGCTTTCGTCTTGATCAAAAACATAATGCCTCCTAATCGCTATCAATCGCAGATTTTTTTGGTTTCGAGTCCGCCTCTTTAGGGGCGAACCATATTATTCGAATAGTCGGATCGCTGGTCTGAATCTCTATTCGCATCATCCCCGGCGGCGTGACCGG
>DASTET010001073.1:0-3307 GCA_035709445.1 Blastocatellia bacterium
GCGAAGACCTCCCCACTCGAAGTATTCCCCTACCGAGGGGACCCGCGCCATATGGTTCATCATGAAACCGGCGAGGGTATGGAAGACGCCCGTATCTTCGCCGGGCAGCCTCTTGATTCCAAGTACCTCTTTGAGATCGTCAGTCGACAGCATTCCATCCAAAAGCCATGAGCCATCGTCGCGCTTGATGGCCCACGACTCGCCCGGCTCGCCGGCAATTGCGATATCGCCCACGATAGCTTCGAGAATGTCGTGGTGCGTTACAAGACCCTGGGTGCTCCCGTACTCGTCGACGACAAGAAGCCCATGCGTCCCTGACTGTTTGAAGAACTCAAGCGCCTTCAGCGCGCGCATTCCTTCGGGCACGAATACCGGGCGTCGCAAATGGGCCTGAAAGTCTATCTCCTGGCCTGTCAGGGCGGCGGCAAGCATGTCTTTGGCCCGCACCATTCCGAGCACGTTATCGAGGCTATCCTTACAGACGGGGAAGCGAGAGTGGCCGCTTTCGATTATCTTCTTTCGAATCCCATCTATGGAGTCGCTCGAATCGAGCCAGACGACTTCGTGCCGGGGCGTCATCAGCGAGTTTACGCGCCTGTCGCCAAAGCGAAAGATGTTCTTCACCATCTCGTGCTCAGCCTTTTCAAATACTCCGGCTTCAGTGCCCATCTCGATCAGCATCTTGACTTCATCTTCAGTAATCGGCGGCTCGGTCGAAGGCTTCACCCCGAAGACCTTCAGCACCAGGTCGGTGGAGAAGCTCAGGAGCCGAACGGCGGGAGAGGCTATGACAGAGAGAATGCGCATCGGTCTGGCCATGGCGGAGGCGATCTCTTCGGCCCTGTTGAGCGCAAGCCTCTTGGGGACAAGCTCGCCAAGAACCAGCGAGAGGTAGGTGATCGCCAGAACGACGATGCCGACGCCTATCGCCTCGCTATAGCGAGCGAGCGCAGGCACATCATCTATGTAAGCAGCGATCTGTTCGGCTATGGTCGCCCCGCCAAACGCGCCCGCCATTATGCCCACAAGCGTGATGCCTATCTGCACGGTCGAAAGGAACTGGCCAGGGTTGTTGGCCAGCTCCAGGGCCATCCCTGAGCCCTTATCTCCACGCTCGGCGCGTTGCTGAAGTCGCACCTTGCGCGCAGAGACTATGGCAAGCTCCGACATGGCGAGCACGCCGTTAAAGATGACTAAGAGGATTACGATCAGGGCTTCTATACCTATGGCGGTCATTAATTATTCCTCAGATGAATCGGTGGAATCGGCGCGGCCATTCTACTACGAAAGCCAGCAACTTTAGTATGCCGCCTCGACGTGACGCGCACATCCCATTAATGTCTCGCCCTGTCTCAGATTTGCGCCTATGTACTATTCGAGTTCGAGAGGGCAAGCGCATCAGAAAGCGGACGGTGTGATAGAGAAATACCGGGCCAATAAGGGGAATATACGCCTCGCGGATAAATCGTGACTGCTGGAACGCCTGTTGCTCTTAATGAGTCGTGAAGCGATCTGGAGTTAAGGCTCTGCCTGTACTCTTAAGCAATAACGTGAATAAGGAGTAATAATCATGTCATCGAACAGACAAAGTGGTCAGGGCGGCGGACAGCAAGGTGGCCAGGGCGGAAAAGAAGGTCAACAGGGCGGCCAGCAGGGTGGCCAGCAGGGCGGAAGAGAAGGTCAGCAGGGAGGCCAGGGCGGAAGAGGCGGACAGCAAGGCGGTCAGCAAGGCGGTCAGGGCGGTCAGGGCGGAAGAGGCGGACAGCAAGGCGGTCAGGGCGGCAAGGGCAGCGAAAACCGCTAGTCGCAGGTGTACTTCTATGCGCGATTCAAACAGGGGCTGTCGATCATCCGACCGGCGGCCCTTTTGTCTAAATACTATCGAACACTAGGAGGGATGAATAATGGCAGATTCAACGACGAGACACGGGCGTTCACGTATGGTCACAGGTATGTTCAGAGACCGGGAAAGCGCTGAGGGCGCTTACCGCTCGCTGAGAGACCGGGGCTACGGCAATGATGATGTCAACGTGCTGATGTCAGACGAAACACGCAAAAGGCATTTTTCGGATGATGACGCCGAGACCGATCTGGGGAACAAAGCGCTTGAAGGTGCGGCGGTCGGCGCGGGCATAGGCGGCACGCTTGGCGCTATCATTGCCGGCATCGCTGCGGTCGGCACGCTGGCGATCCCCGGCGTCGGGTTGATCGCCGCCGGGCCTATCGCGGCTGCGCTGGCCGGGCTCGGGGCGGGCGCTGCAACCGGAGGGCTTGTAGGCGCGCTCGTCGGAGCAGGCATACCCGAAGAACGCGCCAAAGTGTATGAAAGAGGCATCAACGAGGGCGGGATCGTTATGGGGGTAAGCCCTCGCTCGGATGAGGATGCAGACTATATCGAACAGGAGTGGAGACGCCACCGGGCTGAAGATATTTACCGGTAAGCTGATCGCTTTTTAAGAAGCTACAAGAACGGGAAGCCGCTTAGCAAGCAGGCTTCCCGTTTTGCGCTTCTGCCGTGATTTAATCTCTTGATCAGATCTTATCTATGCGTGTGGGTCTTACCCGGCTTTGAATGATCGAACTTCTCGTGATGCTGGCGGAGCAGGTCCTTTCCGTAATCGTTGCCGTTCGGCGTGCGCACTACCGTATGAATGTGATTGCGCGTGGGCCTGTCGTTTCTGAGCGCGACCCCGCGTTGATGATCGAACTCGATCAGGATTACCGGGCTGTGTATGCGATAGTAAAAGACGCTGTCGTCGTCAAAGCCACCCATCCAGGCAAACCACGTTTCAGGGAGATGTTTCTTTACTTCCTCCATCCTGATACGGGCATGCCCCGGCCTGATATTGCCGATATAGGTCTCTATCAAACGGAGCAGAAGCGACTGCTGCGCGGCGGAAAGCTCCGGGTAGCGTATGCCCTCGTACCTCATCTCGAAATTGTCTCGGAAGGCCGCGGTGAAGACATCGCGCGGAAGCTCTTTGGATACGACCGCCTTGCCGCGCTGATCGGGCGTCAGCGCCTGGATCAGCATAAGCCCGTTGCGCTCTTCGTCTTCAAACACCCTCGTCCCGGCATACTTGCCCGACTCGGCATAGACCGGCTCGGAGCCCATGAAGGTCGGGGTCACGACTATCTGGTCTTTGAGGATGAAGTAGTTGATGACAAGATGATGACCGTCGAGCTGCCAGCCCCACGGCTTATCCGCGGAAGGCGCGCCCATTATGGTGAAATAGTAGAGCCCTTCGCCGTATTCGTCGCGCTTGCCGGTCATCTCGGCGATAGTCTCGTTTAGCCTCATAATGTC
>DASTET010001074.1:0-3521 GCA_035709445.1 Blastocatellia bacterium
CATTTCTTATTGAGGCTGATAGCCGATATGAAAGAAGGCTCGCGCGCAGCCGTAATAGTTCCGATGGAGACGCTCGATGCCAGGTACGGGATAGCCGCAAAGCTGGCCCTGCGCGACCACACTCGGATTGAGGCAATGATTCGCTTTGCTCCCAGTATGAACGCCTTTCACAGGGTCGATGTCGGGGCCTGCATATTGCTCTTCGAAAAGGGCTACAGGTCCGGCAACCGGTTCTGTCATCTTACGCTCGAAGATCTGCCCGAGACCTCTGACCTGATCGCGCGCCTCGAACAGAAGGCGGGTGGTGATGAGGTCGCAGTAGAGTCGCAGGACAGTCTGAGTGAGTTTGAAAAATGGCTGACCGCCGGGCGCAGGCGATCGCGTCCATCCATATTTTTCGATAACGGTCCGGTCGTGCCGCTCAAATCTCTTGCGCGAGTCGTCCGAGGCATTGCTACCGGGGCGAACGATTTTTTTGTGCTGTCGACCGAATCGGTCGGGCGTTACGGACTCGCCCCTTATGTCGTGCCGACCATCCACCGCAACCGGGAGGTTCAGGATATCATTCTTGACCGCGAAGACTGGCGGCGGCTTTCGGACGAGGGCCGACGCGTCTGGCTGCTCTACCTCGATGGCGATGAATATCCTGCCGAGGTTCGAGGTTATATCGGGGAAGGGGAGGCGCGCGGCTATCATCTTCGAAGCCTAGTCCGCACGCGCAGGAAGTGGTATGCGATGGAGCGGCGTGATGTGCCTCCGATCTTTTTCACCCTTCTGACTCGCGGGAATCCGCGCTTTATATTGAATAGGGCCGGGGTCCGCCCCATCAATATGTTCCTGTTGATCTACCCTGACCGGCGGATAATCGATGGTGGCGCGGAAGAGCTCTTCTGGGTCTTGCTCAACAGCAGGTTCTCGATCTCAAGTCTCCATTCGATAAGCCGGACATATGGCGGGAACACCCTCAAGGTTGAGCCCCGCGAGATGGATAACCTTCCCGTAATCGATCCGCTTAAGTTACCTGAGGAGATGAAGAGAGAGATCGAATTGCAGATCACGGCCTATAAACTTCACCGGGATGCGAGGCGCCTTCTCGATAAGGTTGACGTGACTCTTGAGAGGTTCTTTGGGCTTGCTGCTCCCGCGCATTGACGGTCAGTCCTTGCCGAACCGGGTGACAGTAAATCGCTCGACCCGCACTCGTTCTCCCAGGCTGAGCCCCGCTTTAACGTGAACAGCAAGCCACTGTTGCTCGACCGTTTCTATCCCTTCGATGTGCGGAAGCAGCAATCCGCGACGCTTGCTGTCGAGCGATTCTATGATGACGCCGTACCTGGAGGGGTCCAGATCTTCCGGCCCTCGCGCGGGCTCCGGCTTCGAAAGCACATCGACTCCGTAGGAGAGAAACGGCAACTCTGAGACCTCCACGGGGTTGAATCTGGGATCGCGGGTAGCCGCGCTTATGGAGTTATGAATGATCTCTTGCGCCAGGTTCTCGCGCGACGGCTCGATGGTACCTACGCAGCCGCGCAACTGGCCTTCATATACCCGGAGCGTGACAAATGCGCCTGCTCGACCGGCGAGCAGGCCGCCAGAGATGCGAGGCGGATCGATGATTACACGTTCGCGGATAAAATGCTCTATAGTGACGCGGGCGAGCTCCGGCGGGGATATATCATCGAGTATATCTGCCATAACTCAAAATCGGCCCCGGTCGGCGAGCACGGCTACCATGTAGCCGACGCCGAACGGGCCTTCATAGCTGAGGACCTGAGGATTTCTGAGGAAGCAATCGACGCTGCCGAGCGCCATAACGATTGAGCGGTATCCACACTCGCCCGCCCTAATCCTCAGCTCATGATCGACTTCGATTATCGTGCGAGCGTCACCGCGAGCCGTCGCCGCAACGATCTGCTCATCGAAGAGATGAGCCGTCGGCTCATACTCATAAGGCCCGCCTTCGATCAAACGATGGCTCAGGTCTCCGCTCGCGACTATGGCAACCCTGCGATTGATATAGGAAGCGCCGCGCGCGATAGCCCGCCCGAACGCGACGTGGTCTTGATTCGACCGATGCGAGAATCCGATGACGGCAACCGGGCCGCTCCACCCGGCCTCTTCCAGATAGTAGAGCGGGACCAGCGCCCCGTGGTCCAGCGGGTAATTGCGCTCCAGCTTTCGAAACGCGACACCTTCGTCAATCGCGGCCTGCTTGATCGCATCGAGCAGCTCGATATCGTTTGAGAAGGAGAGGCTCACTTGCGGCGCATGAAATTCGCGGAAGTCGCCTCTGAGCAAAGGGGTCGAGCGTGCGGTGAAATACACGGGGTCGAGCGGAGAATGGGGAGAGATTACCAGGACGCTATCAGGACGGGAATCCATAAGCCTGCGCGAAAACTCTCTGAGCGCCTGCCGAGAATCGGCCACCTGTTCTATGCGGCTTCCTCCGACCTCCGGGACAAGAAGCGGCGGGTGCGGCGCTATCCCTGCGAACACAATCGAGTCGACCATGTCGAATGTCCTTTCCGGTGACTGTGTGGCAACTGTCAGGTCTTGATAGCCCAGCTTTATGATAGCTCTCAAGCGGGGCCGATTCAACTATGAGGTTACGACGCAGTCATTGCGGTCTATCGCTTTATAAATCTGTCTCCCTGTTGACTTGCCGCAATCCCGTCTGTTACATTGACGTGCTTTTGGCGCAAGCTGTTTGGTTACTATATGTGATAACCAGCCGCCGGGACATTACCGACAGGAGGCAACACTTTAGTGGCGACAAAGAATAAGCACTTATTCACATCGGAATCCGTGACCGAAGGGCACCCGGATAAGATGGCCGATCAGATCTCCGATGGTGTGCTCGATGCAGTCCTTCGTCTGGACCCGCACGGCCGCGTGGCCTGCGAGACGCTGTTGACGACCGGGCTTGTCGTTGTTGCGGGCGAGATAACGACCTCGGCGTGGGTCGATATTCCTAAGATCGCGCGCGAGATCATACGCGATATCGGCTACACTCGCGCGAAGTACGGGTTCGACGCCGACACCTGCGGCATCATTACTGCTATAGATACCCAATCACAAGACATTGCCATGGGCGTAGACACGGGTGGGGCGGGCGATCAGGGCATGATGTTCGGGTTCGCCTGCAACGAAACGCCTGAGATGATGCCCTTGCCGATCCTGCTGGCCCACAAGCTCACGAGAAGGCTCTCCGATGTTCGCAAAGAAGGTCTGCTCGACTATCTCAGGCCGGACGGCAAATCGCAGGTCACCGTCGAATATGTGGATCGCAAGCCCGCTCGCGTCAACGCGGTGGTGATCTCCACACAGCACTCCGAGTCGGTCGCAAACGATCAGATATACGAGGACGTCATAAACCATGTAATAAAGTCTGTCGTGCCCGGCGAGATGATGGATTCGAAAACGAACTTCTATATAAACCCGACGGGCCGCTTTGTGATAGGCGGGCCGCAGGGCGATACGGGGCTCACCGGCCGCAAGATCATCGTCGACAGCTACGGCGG